>NZ_JBHWEB010000007.1:144999-157316 GCF_042734395.1 Amycolatopsis sp. NPDC059657
CGTGGGTCTGGTCTTGTTTTTTAACCTCCCCCCCAACCCCTTCCCGGGCCGCTCTTTTTTGGTGGTGGGTGGCCGGCCGGTTTAAAACCGGCCGTACCACTCACGACGCCTTCTTACTGGGCCCACGGCGGCGCGATGACCGTGCCGTTGAGCTTCCCCTCGATGCCGCGCGACGTGCAGACGGTCAGCACCGCGGGCTCGTCGCTCGGGTTGCTCAGCAGCAGCGGGGTTTCCGGCGGCAGGATGACCGCGTCGCCGACGGCGGGCGCGTGCGCCTCACCGCCCACCTCGATCAGGATCGAACCCTCGCGCAGCAGGAACACCTCTTCCTTGCTGACCGTGTGCCGCTCGCTCTTCGCGCCCGGCGACACCTCCAGCTGCCAGATCGCCAGTTCGGACGACCCGCGGCTCGGAACCGCGAGCGGCCGGAAGACGAAACCGTTGTTGTTGTCGATGGCCGGAGCATCGGACAGCGTGACCAGACTCATTTACCCCTCCAGATGGTCAACTTGCTTGACTTGAAATACAGTAAAGCAGGTTGACCAAACTAGTCAAGCAACTTGTCCAAAACGGTCAATCTGCTTGTCCAAAAAAGGAGAAACCCGTGCTCCAAGGCGACCTCCCCGCCCTGCTCGCGATGAGCTTCCGCGCCGTCATGGACCAGATCCACGCCCAGCTCGACGCCGACGGCTTCGCCGACGCCCGTCCGGCGCACGGGTTCGTCTTCCACTTCCTGTCCCACCGAGGCAGCGCCACCGCCGTCGAGATCGGCGACCACCTCGGCATCACCAAGCAGGCCGCCGTCCAGCTCGTCGACGAACTCGAGAAACGCGATTACGTCTTGCGCACCCCGCATCCGACGGACCGCCGCAGCCGCTCGATCTCCCTTTCACCGCGCGGCTGGCTGTGCATCGAACGCGTCGTCGCGTTGTCCACGCAGGCCGAAGAGCGCTGGGCGAATTTGGTCGGGCATGAGCGTTTGGACCAGCTCAGGAGCGACTTGCTCACCTTCGTCCAAGACGCGTCAAGGGAACGCCCGGTGACGCTGCGTCCGGTGTGGTGACTCTCTTCACCCGAATCGACGGCGGCACAACGCAGTTCACTCACCTACCATGGTCGGAACTCGCCTGAGCGAAGGAGTTCCCGATGTCAGCGTCCGAGCGCCAAGCCCGCTTCTTCGGCGGGCCGCTCGACGGCCGCGTCCAGGAACTCGGTGAAACAGCACCGGTGACCGGGACGGTCGTCCGGCATGTGCACCTCCACGAGGGCCCGAAGATCGAAACGCACTACTCCTTGGGCCACAGCGATGTCACGGGCTGGGAGTACCGCCTGTGCCCGATCGCCGAGCCGCACGAGGACTGCGAACCCCGCTAGGGCGTGTTTCCTATGTCTGTTCGATGAGCTTCGTGATCGAGGCATCGGAAACACGCCCTAGGTAGGGAAAGCCCCACCAAGAACCCCGGGAAACCCGAACTTCGATACGGCGGCTTGCACCGCTGTGCGAACAGCCGTGCCGGACGAGGCTTCTTCCCATGCACAGGGACAAATTCCTCGACGTCGTCAGGGCGGGCGCCATCCTCGCCGTGGTGGTCCAGCACTGGGCGATGCCCGTTCTCTCCTATGCGGACGGCCACCTCGCCACCGGCAACGCGCTCGCGACGCCGGGCTGGTGGGTGGTCACCTGGCTCTCCCAGGTCATGCCGCTGGTCTTCTTCGCGGGCGGCGCGGCCAACCTGATGTCCTTGCGCCGCGCCGATTCCTCCCGTGACTGGCTGGCGAACCGGGTCCGCCGTCTCGTGCTTCCCGTGCTGCCGCTGATGGCGATCTGGCTCGTCATCCCGGATGTGTTGCTGGACTGGGGAATCCCGAAGCAACCGGTCGAGGTGGCAGGCGCCATCGCGGCACAGCTGCTCTGGTTCCTCGCCGTCTACCTGGTCACTGTGCTGATCACACCGCTCATGGCCGCGGCACACCGCCGCTTCGGCCTCGCCGTCCCCGCCGCGATGGCGGTCGCGGCGATCGGCGTCGACATCGCCCGCTTCGCCGACTTCGGGCTCGTCGGCTTCGCCAACGCCGTGTTCGTCTGGCTCGCCGTGCATCAGCTCGGTTTCTTCTACGCCGAAGGTGGACTCGGCGCGCTCAACCCCCGCAAGGCGCTCGCGCTGTCCGGCGCCGGCTTCGGGATCACCGCGCTCATGGTCGCCCTCGGCCCGTACCCGGCGAGCATGATCGGCATGCCCGGCGCGCCGGTGTCCAACATGAGCCCGCCGACCGTGCTGCTGTTCTTCCTCGCCGTCGGCCAGATCGGGCTGCTGCTGGCACTCAAGCCGAAGCTGCTCGCGTTCGCCGCCAACCCGGCCATCGGCCGCTCGCTGGACTGGCTGGGCGCCCGTTTCATGAGCATCTACCTCTGGCACATGCCGGCGCTGATCGTCGTCGCGGGCATCACCGTCTACGGTCTCGGTTACGCCACCCCGGAGCCGGGAACGGTGCTCTGGCTCGCCATGACGCCGCCGTGGCTCGCCGGCGTCGGGATCGTGCTCGCCTTGCTGCTCAAGGTGTTCAGCCGCTTCGAAGCGATGGGCAAGAAGGCCGCGACCGCGGGCACGCCCCAGCTGGTGTTCGCCGCGCTGCTCGCCGCGGGCGGACTGCTCGGCTTGGCGGCGCACGGGTTCTCCACCCCGTCACCGGACGCGCTGTTCGGCGGGCCGCTCCCCTGGGTCGCGCTCACCGTCGCCGGGTACGCGCTCTCGGGCCGCCGGATCCACGCCGGCCGGATCACCACCCGCTTCCTCGGCCACGCCGTCGCGGTGACCGAATCGGCCAAGCTCACGCGCTGAGCAGGCGCAGCGGGGTGTCGTGCAGCACCCCGCGCAGGAACTCCGTTCCCAGGCGGTCGTCGGCAGCCCAGCCGTCGATCGCCTGGAGCTGTGTCGCGTAGGAGTACGGGATGTTCGGGAAATCGGTGCCGAGCACGATCCGGTCGGCGAACTCGACGAGCAGGTCGGTCCACTCGGCGGGCAGCGGCGCCATCGCCTGCGCGAACGGCACGCCGACCATCGTGGTGTCCAGGTGCACGCGCGGATACCGGCGCATCAGCTCGAAAGCCGCCTCGTACTCCGGCATCGCGGCGTGCGCGAGCACCGCGGTCAGCCTCGGATGCCGGTCCAGCACCTCACCGAACACCGAAAGCCCGGTGTAGTCACCCTTCAACGGACCGTGTCCACAGTGGACGACAACGGGCGCGCCCGCGTCCGCCAGCGCGCCCCAAACGCCGTCCAGCAGCGGATCACGCGGATCGTAGGCGCCGACCTGGACGTGCGCCTTGAAACACCGCGCGCCCGCGCGCAGCGCAGAGTCCACAACGGACACCGCGCCGGGTTCCGGGTAGAACGTGCCCGTCGGCACCGCGTCCGGCACCCGCGACGCGAAATCCAGCGCCCAGCCGGTCAGCCATGCCGCCATCCCCGGCTTGTGCGGGTACACGAGCGGCGCGAACCGCTTGACGCCCAGCTCGCGCAACGTCGCCAGCCGGTCCGCTTCCGGCGTCCGGTAGTGGATCGGCCACGCCGTGCCGTAGTGCTCGGCGGCATGGTCGAAGTAGCCCCAGACCTTGTCCATCACGGACCGTGGCAGGAAGTGAACGTGCAGGTCGACGATCCCGTCCAGCCCGAGCGACCGCAGCCACTCGGGCACCTGCTCGTCGAGCATCAGTCGAACTTGCCCTTGAGCGCGCGGCCCATGGCCTTGCGGATGTCACGGTCGGCGTCGCGCTTGGCCAGCGTCTGCCGCTTGTCGTAGGCCTTCTTGCCCTTCGCGAGCGCGATCTCGACCTTGACCTTGCCGTCCTTGAAGTACATCGACAGCGGGACGAGTGAGAGCCCGCCCTCCTTGGTCTTGCCGATCAGCTTCTCGATCTCACGGCGGTGCAGCAGCAGCTTGCGGGTGCGGCGCGGCGTGTGGTTGGTCCACGTGCCCTGCGTGTACTCCGGGATGTGCACGTTGCGCAGCCACACCTCGCCGTCGTCGACGGTCGCGAACGCGTCCGCCAGCGACGCCTTGCCCTCGCGCAGGCTCTTCACCTCGGTACCGACGAGCACGAGACCGCACTCGTAGGTGTCGAGGATCGCGTAATCGTGGCGAGCCTTGCGGTTCGACACAATTACTTTCTGACCACGTTCCTTGGGCATGACGCGACTCTACGTGATTCCTTCTCGGCGAGCAGGCGGTTAAATCAGTGGCGGACGTACAGGCGCAGCGTGACGTACCCGGTGATCGCGGAAATGAGCATCGACACCAGTATCAGGATCGGCGTGACCGGGAACAGCAGGTCCAGCAACGAGATCTGCGGGAACACCTGGCCGTCGAACAGCACGTCGAGGAAGCCGTACTTGAGCCCGGTCAGCAGGCCGATCGAGAGGATCGAGCCGACCAGGCCCGCGACCATGGCCTCGAGCAGGAACGGCAGCTGCGTGTACCACCGTGTCGCGCCGACCAGCCGCATGATGCCGACCTCGGTGCGCCGGGTGAACGCGGACAGCTGGATGGTGTTCGCGATCAGCATGAGCGCCGCGGCCGCGGTCACCACGGCCATCACGAACGCCAGGTCCCGCACCTTGTTCAGCTTCTCGAGGAAGACGTCGAGCAGCTTGTTCTGGTCGTCGACCTTGGCGACACCTGGCTTGCCGGTGAACTCG
This sequence comes from Amycolatopsis sp. NPDC059657, assembly GCF_042734395.1. NCBI lineage: Bacteria > Bacillati > Actinomycetota > Actinomycetes > Pseudonocardiales > Pseudonocardiaceae > Amycolatopsis > Amycolatopsis sp. NPDC059657. The sequence continues at coordinate 149,697 of NZ_JBHWEB010000007.1, forward strand.
CTCACGATCGCGACGCTGCGGTCCGGGTCCTTCAGCTTGACGTGGAACGACGACGGCAGCGCCTCGGGGCGCGCCAGCGCGACCAGTTCCGGCTGGCTCTGGAAGATCTTCTTGAACCGCTCGTACGCCGCTTCCCGGTTCTCGAAGATGACCGACTCGGCCGCCGCGTTGCTCTGCAGCTGGTCACGCAGGCCGGAGCAGATCGACTGCTGGCAGTTCTTGTCGCCGGCGGAGATGTCCTCGGTCAGCTGGACGGTCACCTCGACGTCGGCGAGGAAGTTCGTCCTCATCTTGTCGATGGTCCGCATGACCAGCAGACCGCTGCCGAGCATGGCGAGGGAGACCGCGGTGGTGAGGACCATCGCGATGGTCATCGTGAGATTCCGGCGGAGGCCGGTGACAACCTCGCTGAAGACGAAACTGGCGCGCATCGGGGTTCAGGTGTCCCTTGGGTTTCGGCGGACTGCTTTGCTGGGGCTGGTGCTATCGGCCTACGCCGTAGACACCTCGGTCGTCGTCACGGACGACCCTGCCGAGCTGCAGCTCGACGACGCGGCGGCGCATGGAGTCGACGATGGAGTGGTCGTGCGTCGCCATCAGCACCGTGGTGCCGGTGCGGTTGATCCGCTCCAGCAGCAGCATGATGTCCTGGCTGGTGTCGGGGTCCAGGTTTCCCGTCGGCTCGTCGGCGAGCAGCATCAGCGGGCGGTTCACGAACGCGCGGGCGATCGCGACGCGCTGCTGCTCACCGCCGGAGAGCTCGTTGGGCAGCCGGTCCGCCTTGCTCTCCAGGCCGACCAGCTCCAGCACCTCCGGCACGACCTTCTTGATGGTCAGCTTCGGCTTGCCGATGACCTCCAGCGCGAACGCCACGTTCTCGGCGACGGTCTTGCTCGGCAGCAGCCGGAAGTCCTGGAACACGCAGCCGATGGTCTGGCGCAGGCGGGGCACCCGGCGGCGGGCCAGCTTCGCGACGTCGAAGTTGGACACCATCACCCGGCCCTTGGTCGGCACCTCTTCGCGCAGCAGGAGCCGGAGGAACGTCGACTTGCCGGAACCCGAGGGGCCGATCAGGAAGACGAACTCACCCTTGTCCACCTCCACGTTCACCCGCTCCAGAGCGGGGCGCGTGGACGTCTTGTAGACCTTGGAAACCTCTTCGAGCCGGATCACGGTTCGGCATACTACCCATGTGGCCGGTTAAGCCCTGGTTGCCTATGCCGGAAAAGGATTACGCGGCGCCGGACTGCTTGCGCCAGCGGATGCCCGCTTCGAGGAATCCGTCGATCTCGCCGTCGAGCACCGCCGACGGGTTGCCGACCTCGAACTCGGTGCGCAAATCCTTGACCATCTGGTACGGGTGCAGCACGTAGGAGCGCATCTGGTTGCCCCAGCTGGAGCCGCCGTCGCGCAGCGCGTCCATCTCGGCGCGCTCTTCTTCCTTCTTGCGCTGCAGCAACCTGGCCTGGAGCACCTTCATCGCGGCCACCTTGTTCTGCAGCTGCGACTTCTCGTTCTGGCAGGAAACCACCACACCGGTCGGGATGTGGGTGAGCCGGACCGCGGAGTCGGTGGTGTTGACGCTCTGCCCGCCGGGGCCGGACGACCGGTAGACGTCGACGCGGATGTCCTTCTCGGGGATGTCGACGTGGTCGACCTCCTCGACCTCCGGAAGCACCTCGACGTGTGCGAAGGAGGTCTGGCGGCGGCTCTGGTTGTCGAACGGCGAGATGCGCACCAGGCGGTGGGTGCCGGACTCGACCGACAGCGTGCCGTAGACGTAGGGCGCGGTGACCTTGAAGGTGGCCGACTTGATGCCCGCCTCTTCGGCGTAGGAGATGTCGTAGACGTCCGTGGGGTAGCCGTGGCGCTCGGACCAGCGCAGGTACATGCGCAGGAGCATCTCGGCCCAGTCGGCGGCGTCGACGCCGCCCGCCTCGGAGCGGATGGTGACGACGGCGTTGCGCGCGTCGTACTCGCCGGAGAGCAGGGTGAGGACCTCGAGCGCGTCGACGTCCTTGGCCAGGCTGGTGAGCTCGGTCTCGGCCTCGGCCATGCTGGCGGTGTCGCCCTCGGCCTCAGCGAGCTCGTAGAGCACGCCCAGGTCGTCGAAGCGGCTGCGGAGCTCGCTCACGCGGCGGAGCTCGCTCTGCTTGTGCGAGAGCGCGCTGGTGACCTTCTGGGCGGCCTCGGGGTTGTCCCACAGGTCGGGTTTGGACGCGTCGGCCTCCAGCGAGGCGACCTGCGCACGCAGGGCGTCCAGGTCGATCACCGTCTCGACCTGCGTCAGCTTGCCGGACAGTTCCTTGAGACTTGTTTCAAACTCGAAGCTCACGTCGCTCAACATTACGGCAAAAGCCGCGGCCGGTTACGACGGGAACCGGCCGCGCCTGTCACCGATGAGGGTTCGTCAGGACTGCGGGATGGATTCGAGCAGTTTGAGCGCGGCCTTGGCGTGCGCCTGCGCGAACTCGGCGACGGCCTTGGCGTACGGGCCGTCGGCGGTCTTGGTGGCCGCCTTGGCCGCGTCGAGCTCGGTGTTGTAGGAGGCGCGGGCGGCGTCGACCAGCGAGGTCCGCTGCTTGGCGGTGAGCGCGTTGGCGTGCACCAGCCGCAGGATCAGCGGGCTGCGGAGGTGGTCGGGGCCCGGGTCGGTGGAAAGCCAGGTCTTGAAGGCCTTCTTGCCGGCGGCGGTGATGACGTATTGCTGGCTTGAGCGCGGCCCCTGCTTGCCGAGTCGCACGAGGCCTTCCTTGGACAGCGCGGGGAGCTCCCGGTAGACCTGGCTCCGCGTCACGCTGAAGAAGGCACCGAAGCGCTCACCCGCTCCCGCGACTAGCTGACCGCCCGTGGCGGGGCCGTCGTGGAGCAGACCAAGCAGAGCTGCGGCAGTTGCATTCAATTCGGACACCGTTACAGGTTCCCACCGAATCCCGCCTGTGTCCACAGTGGCCTCCTCATCTGTCCATTGTGGCTAGTTAAATGCCCCCTTTCGGCCCAACAAATCTCAAAGTCCACAAAGGACTGGCAACGCTGAGCGACGGCTGCGGCCTCGTGGTTCCCCCAACCAGGCCAACCGGAATCCCGCGCATCTTCACGTGCACGGGCCCATCCAACGACAAAGACCCGGTTCGCACTGTGTGCGAACCGGGTCTTTGCCTACCTGAGTAGCGGGGACAGGATTTGAACCTGCGACCTCTGGGTTATGAGCCCAGCGAGCTACCGAGCTGCTCCACCCCGCGCCGTTGTCTTACTTGGAGAACAGTACACGCCCCCCAACCCCCTCATTTACCACCCCCCACAAACACCCCCTGACCAGCCAAAACACCCCCAAACCCGCCCCAGCGGCCCACCCCCGGCCACGAGCGGGCCCCAAAGATCCCCACCCCAAATCCGCATTCCCTCGCCACCAACCCACCCCCAAGTTCCAAATCTTGTGCGGATTTTGTGCGCCTTTTGGCCCCATACGACCACCCCCATAACCCAACCCCCAACCGCAAACCCCAAATCCCCACCCAACCTCTATCGGGAGCGCGACTCCAAGACTCAGGGGGTCCAGGGGGACGGAGTCCCCCTGGCGGGGGTGTGGGGGTTCGACCCCCACAGAGAATGCGAAAGGGGCCCTGTGCGAAGCGCGTTAGCGCGAGCACAGGGCCCCAAGCCACTGTAGCGGGGACAGGATTTGAACCTGCGACCTCTGGGTTATGAGCCCAGCGAGCTACCGAGCTGCTCCACCCCGCGTCGGTAACACCTACCTTACGCCCCGGTTTCGCGGTGGCGCAAAGCAGGTGCCCCTTTCGTGCCGGAGGTCACCCTCCGGCCGGCTGGCTGGTCGGTGTCGGGGTGGGTGAGGCGCCGGTGGCCGGTGGGGTGCCTGCGCCGTTCTTGGCTGCCAGGTAGGCCTTCACGGCGGCGTCGACGGCCGCGAGCGCGGAGCCTTGGGCGGCGAAGTCGCCGCTGCTCTGTGCTTGGCGGTACTTGTCGAACGCGGCCGAGAGGTCGGCGGCCGCCTTGTCGAGTGCCGGGTTGCCGCTGGGTGGCGCCGGCGTGCTCGGTGGTGCCGGTGTGGCTGTGGGCCCGGGTTGCTGGATCGGCCCGGTGGTGACGTCACCGGCGCCTGGCCCGAAGACCTGGACGAGCGCTTCCTTCAGTGTCGACGCGAAACCGATCTTCGGTCCGTACGCGACGAGCACCCTGGCCAGCTGTGGATAGCTGTTCTGGTTGCGTTGCCTGATGTAGACGGGTTCGACGTAGAGGAATCCGTTGGCCACGGGCAGCGTGATCAGGTTTCCGAAGATGACCGAGACGCTCTGGTTGGTGAAGAGGGTTCTTTCCTGGGCGAACTTGGGATCGCTTTGGAAGCGGTTCTGGACTTGGACCGGTCCGTCCACCTGGGTCGCGCCCGCCGCCGCCGTCGGTAGCTTGAGGACGCTCATCTTCCCGTAGTCCTCCGGATCGGAGGACACCGAAACCCAGGACGCCAGGTATTGCCGTTGCAGACCGGTGAGCGGGCTGGTCAGCTGGAAGCTGGATTTCTTGCTCGCGGTGCCCGGCGTTTCGGCGAGCACGTAGTAGCCGGGCTGGTTGGCGATGCCGGACGCGGTGGCGTTGGTGCCGCCTTCCTGCGTCGGGTCCTGCGGGACGCTCCAGAACGCCTGCTGCGCGTAGAACTCCTGCGGGTCGTTGACGTGGTACTTGGCGAGCAGCTCACGCTGGACCTTGAACAGGTCCTCCGGGTAGCGGAAGTGCGCGCGCAGGTCGGGCGAGATCTCGGAGCTGGGCTTCACCAGGCCGGGGAAGACGTTCTTCCAGGCGTTGAGCACCGGCTCCTTGTCGTCGATCGAGTACAGCGTGACGGTGCCGTTGAAGGCGTCCACGGTGGCCTTGACCGAGTTGCGGATGTAGTTGATCTGGTTGTTGGCCTGCTTCGCGACGCCGGTGAGGGAGTCGTTGGTGGCCTCGCCCAGTGAGGTCTGCTGGGCGTACGGGTAATTGTTGAGCGTGGTGTAGCCGTCGACGATCCACTGGATCTTGCCGTCGACCACGGCCGGGTACGGGTCGCCGTCGACGGTGAGCCACGGCGCGATCATGCTGACCCGCTGGCGCGGGTCGCGGTTGTACATGATCTTGGAGTCGTCGCCGATGGCCTCGGAGAACAGGATGTTGGTGTTCGCGCCCCAGCCGTATTCGGCGGCGAAGACGAGCCGGTTGAACAGGTTGCCGATCGAGACGCCGCCGGTTCCGGTGTAGAGGTACGCGCGGTCGGTGGCGGTGTCGTACTCGCCGGGTGCCTGGCCCTTGGTGCCGCCGACGATGGCGTAGGTGTTGGCGAGCTCGCCGTAGTAGATCCGCGGTTCCTTGACCGGGATCTTGGAGCCCTTCAGGTCGTTGGTGTCACTGGTGCCCGCGATCGGGTACCCGCCGTCGGAGTTCTGGCCGACCACCGCACGGTCGATGGTGTTCGCCGGAGCGGCGACGAAGCCGTTTCCGTGCGTGTAGACCATGTGCTTGTTGATCCAGTTGGTCTGGTTGCCGGTGAGGCCGTCGGTCTTGATCTCCTTGGCCGCGACGATGTAGTCCTGGGTGCGGCCGTCGATGGTGTAGCGGTCGATGTCGAGCTTCTGCGGGAAGCCGTAGAAGTTCTCGCGGCCGACGCGCTGGGTGAAGGTGTCGCTCAGCACGTTCGGGTCGAGCAGCCGGATGTTGGACACGGTGCCCGCGGCGGCCTGCACGTCGGCCGGGGTGGCCTCGGAGTTGCCCTTGTAGTCCGTGTACTTCACGTCGGTGAGCCCGAACGCCTTGCGGGTGGCGTCCATGTTGCGGCTGATCGACGCCGCTTCCTTCTCGTTCGCGTTGGGGCGCACGGAGAACTGCTCCAGCACGGCAGGCCACGCGGCGCCGACGAGCACGCTGGACAGGATCAGCAGCACGAGCGCGATGGCGGGGAGCTGGATGTTGCGCATGAACGCGCCGACGAAGAACGCGATCGCGCAGATCACCGAAATGCACAGCAGGATCAGTTTCGCCGGCAGCACCGCGTTGAGGTCGGTGTACGTGGCGCCGTTGAACAGCGGGTTGCGATCGGACAGCAGCAGGTTGTACCGGTCGAAGAAGTACTCGACCGCCTTCAGCAGCACGAAGATGCCGACGGTGACCGCGAGCTGCACGCGCGTCGGGCCCGCGAGCTGACCGCCCTTACCGGCGAGCCGGATGCCGCCGAAGATGTAGTGCGCGATGAGCGCGCCGATGAACGAGATCACCACGGACAGGAACAGCCAGCCCAGAATCCAGTTGAAGAAGGGCAGCCCGAACGCGTAGAAGCCGATGTCCTTGCCGAACTGCGCGTCCTTCTCGCCGAAGTCGGTGCCGTTGAAGAACAGCTGCACGACCTGCCAGTCGGCCTGCGCGCTGGCGCCTGCGATCAGGCCGGTGAGCACCGGGATGCCGATGCCGAACAGCCGGATCCGGCCGACGATGGCCGAGCGGTACCTGGCCAGCGGGTCGTCGGCGCCCGAGATGGGCACGAAGACCGGGCGGGTCCGGTAGGCGATGGTGAGGCTCAGCGCGAGCGAGCCGCCGACGAGCAGCCCCACCCCGAAGAACAACAGCACCCGCGTCCACAGCACGGTGGTGAACACCGAGCGCGCGCCGACCTCGCCGAACCACAGCCAGTCGACGTAGGTGTCGAGAAGTCTGGCGCCGAGCAGCAGCACCAGGATGACGACCGCTGCGATGATCAGCAGGATCCGGCTGCGGCGGGACAGCTTCGGCAGGCTCACAGGGGGCCGAGTGGCCACTGGACACGCTCCTGATGTCGTTAACTCATTGCGCGGGGGCACCGAGCGAGCCGACACCCCTGATGACCTAACTCTACGGAGGGGGCTTCAAGTTCCCGTGACCCGGCCAAATCGGGCGTGGCACGCCTGCGACGATGTGCGCATGGCATCGAGTGAGCGCCCCGGCGGCGTGTCAGGCCTCGCGCGTGAGGTCGAGGAGTTCGTGGCTTCCGGCGGCTGGGACCAGCCCCCGCAGCTGTTCGCGCTGGTCCCGACCAGGGCGTTGCTCGACGAACAGCCGGAGCTCAAGGGCCAGCTCGACCTGTCGAGCCCGCTCACCCCGGTCGCGCAGGAAGCACTCCCCGACGGCGACCTCGGCGAGGCGCTCGCCCGCATCGAGTGGCCCGACCTGGTACTCGGCTGCGCACTCGCCCAGGAGATCATCATCCTCCCGCCGGACGCCGAGGCCGACCTCACCCAAGCGGGCGACACCGACGCCGAGCGCCTCCGCCGCGCGGCCGCCGACCACCCGAGGCGCACCGAGGCCCGCCTCGTCGCCGCGGTACTCCGCGAAGGCGGCTCGTCCTGCGTGATGCGCCTGCGCGGCGAAGGCCGCCCCGACGACGACACCCCGCCCGAGGCGACCCCGCTCGACGAGATCATCGAAAACCCCGAGCTCGCCCCCAACCTCATCGAGGCCCTGCGCGCGACCCTGCTCCCCTAGCCCCGGCTAAAAAAAATCCCAATGCGGCTTTGGTCAGCTCTGGAACCCCCAATGTGGCGTTCGTCAGCTCAGAGCTGACCACACCCCCCAATTGCTGGAGAAAACAGAACACATACCCCA
>NZ_JBHWEB010000008.1:0-13573 GCF_042734395.1 Amycolatopsis sp. NPDC059657
GGTATGGCCGGTTCTAACCGGCCATACCACTCACGACCCCTTTTTACTTGGCGCGCAAGTAGACGCTGTCGTCGGTGATGTCGGCGCGTGACCGGTCGGGGATCAGCAGTACACAAAGGACTGTCACAGCCGCGGCCACCACCATGTAGACCGAGATCGAGTACGGCGTCGCGGTCGTGTGGAACAGCCACGCCGCCAGCAAAGGCGCCGGACCACCCGCGAACACCGACGCGAGCTGGTAGCCGAGGCCGGCGCCGCCGTACCGCAAATGCGTCGGGAAACTCTCGCCGATCAATGACGCCTGCGGGCCGTACTGCATCGAGTGCGGCACCATCGCGAGCACGATCGCCAGGAAGATCACCAGCTTGTTGCCGTTGGTGAGCAGCCAGAAGTACGGGAACGCGATCACCCCGATCCCGATGGCACCCATGAGATAGACCCGTTTACGCCCGATCTGGTCGGAAAGCCTGGCGAAATACGGGATCATGACCAATTCCAGCGCCGCGCCGACGAGTACCGCGTTGAGCACGAACGTCTTGCTGAAATGGTGCGCCGCCACCACGTACACGAGCACGTAGCTGGTGAACAGGTAGAACGGCATCTGCTCGCTGAACCGCAGGCCGGCCGACAGCAGGATCTCGCGCCAGTGCCGCTTGATCACGTCACCGACCGGGTTGCGGGAGGCGCGTTTCTCGGCCACCACCGAGGCGAACATCGGCGTTTCGAGAATGCGCAGACGGATCACCAGCCCGACGCCGACCAACAGCAGGCTCGCCAGGAACGGGATACGCCAGCCCCACGAGACGAACGCGTCATCCGAGACGAGCGCGGACAGCAACGTCATGCCGCCGGTGCCGAGCACGAGCCCCACAGGCACACCGACCTGCGCGAACGCGCCGAGCATCCCGCGTTTGCGTTGATCGCCCCACTCCATCGCGAGCAGCACCGAGCCACTCCACTCGCCGCCGATCGCGATGCCCTGCAACAACCGCAGCAGCACCAGGATCAGCGGCGCGGCGACGCCGATCTGCGCGGTGCCCGGCAAAATGCCGACGATGCCGGAGGAGATGCCCATCAGGAGCAACGTGACGATCAGTGTCGTCTTCCGCCCGATCCGGTCACCCCAATGGCCGAAGATGGCCGCGCCGACGGGCCGTGCCGCGAACCCGACCGCGTAGGTCGCGAACGACTGCATGACCCCCGCGTAGGTGCTGGAGCTCGGAAAGAACACGTGCGGGAAGACCAGCGCCGCCGCCGTGTTGTACAGGAAGAAGTCGTACCACTCGATGGTCGTGCCGATGGCGCTCGCCGCCGCGGCCCGCCGGACTTGGGTCTTCTGCTCGGATTCCGCCTTCGCGGCGGCCAGTGCCCTCTCCGCTTCGTCCTGACCGAGAACCATGCGCGCGCACCTCCTGTGACTACGCCGTCACTCGAACGTGCACCTTCTCACGGCGACCCCCGGGGATGTCCAGACCAAGGGTTCGATTGAGCCGCGACCTCAGCCGACCCGCAACTGGTCGCGGACCTCCATCAGTGCGAACCCGAGCAGGTTCGAGCCACGCCAGTAGTCGGGGTTGTCCGCGTTCTTGTCCTCACGCGCGAGCCCGCTGCCCCAGATGACGTCCTTCTTCGACGCCTCGACCAGCACCTGGTCACCGGTGCCGAGCAGGAACTCGCGCAGGTCGGCGTGATGGCGGAACTTGCCGAGGTTGCCGTCGACGACGATGTCGAAGCGGTGCGCGGCCCAGACCGCCGGGTCGAAGTCCGCGACCGAGCGGCCGAGGATCTTCGCGGCCTTGGGCTCGGGTTCCTCGCGGATCTTGGCCGCGGTCTCGAAGTCGCCGAAGAGCTCCGCCTTGCCCGCCATCATGTAGTGCTCGGCGGTGGGATAGCGGTGGCCGTCGCCCGCGACGAACGGCGCGTGCCACCACTGGCTCAGGCAGGTTCCGTTGACAATGCCGCCGTAAGGGGGCCGGTGGCCGTAGAAGAGCAGGTACTCCGCCTCGGCACCACCGTGGATCAGTTCTCGCAGCGCCTCGACGTCACGTACCGCGTCTATCTTGCTCACCATGTGAATAGTCGTACCACTACGCCTCGGGTGCCGCGTCACACGGTGTAGCTGATGTCCTTCGCCGCGACGGTCTCCGGACGCACGCGCAGCCAGACGGTGCCCTTCTCGACCGGGTCATCGTGCAGGTAGGAGCTGAACCGGCGGTCCCAGCGCGACTCGTCCGTGCCCAGGTAGCGGACCAGAAGCCTGCGGCCGCGGGGCACGTCGAACGGCAGCTCCTCTGCCTTGCCGCGGGCGATGACCTGGCGGATCAGGCCGGTGGCGATGTCACCCTCGTCGACGACCAAGGCCACCGCGGGGTCAGAGCGGACCTTCGAGGTCAGGCGAGCCCAGGGGCCGGTGAGGATCCAGAAGGCTCCGTCTTCCCAGAGGTACCAGGTCGGCCGCACGGTCGGCCCGTTCGTGGCCACCCGCGCGATGAGTGGGCGGGCCAGGAACTCGTCAAGATCGAATTCGGTCACCCGGCCACTATGGAACCTCCAGCGCGGTGGAGGTCAAGAGCTCGCCAGGCAACAGGCTGAAGATCATCGAGTCACGACGTCCGCCTTGGAACGGGATGTGCGAGCGCAGAACGCCCTCGCGGACGAACCCACAGCGTTCGGCCACCCGCTGGGAGGCGACGTTGGCGGGTTCGCAGACCAGCTCGAGACGCTCGACGCCGAGATGCTCGAACGCCCAGCCCGCGAGCAGCCGCGTCGTCCGGGTCGCGACGCCACGGCCACGCGCGCCGGCGGTGACCCAGTAGCCCACCGCCGCCCGTGCCTCGCCCGGCGTGACGTCATAGAGCGAGCAGCCACCGCACAGGCGATCTTCCGCGTCGACGATGGCCAGTGGCAGCTCGTCACCATCGAGCCGCGCCTCTTCCTGTGCGGCGAAGCGATCGCGTACATGGTCGACAGTCGGCGTTTCGGTGAGCGGCCATGAGAAACGCAGGCACACGGGGTCGGAGAAGGCCTCGAACCGCCGCGCCAGGTCGGATTCGCGCCACGGGCGCAGCGTGACGACACCATCGGTGAGCGCAGGCTCGGGGAACTTCAGTGCGGGCATCGCGCGAAGCTAGCACCCGGAAAAGCGGCTGCACGACTGGATTTCCGCCGCTAGTGTCCACTTTCGACGACATGGAGTGGCTCAGCGGCAGAGCACCCGGCTGTAATCCGGGAGGGCGCGGGTTCGACTCCCGCCTCCATGTCCATCCTGGGGTAGCTCAGTGGAAAGAGCACCCGGCTCCTACCCGGGAGGGCGCGAGTTCGAACCTCGCCCCCAGGTCTGTTTCGTAACCGAGGAAAGAGAAATCCGTCATGGAGGAGCACCTTCGAGCATCGCCGGGATACGCCGTCGCGCAGCTGGAGCGCGCGCTGAAGCAGGCCGTTTCGGCGGGCGACCGTGCCGCGCGGGACCGTGCGCGTGGGAAGGCGGACCGCTGGCGTGCGGTCATCGACGGCATGGCCGAGGGAACGCTCGAAGTCGGCTCGCGGACTCCCGTCGCCGACACTCCCGCGTGGGTGACACTCGAAGTCGCGCACGGCGGTTTCGCGACCGGCCGCTACCTCGCCGAGGCGGCGCCGACGGCGGAGGAACTGCGCTGGGGCGGCGACCGCGAGAGCGTCAACCGCCACTTCCTCAGCGACGAGGGCCGCGCCGAGCTGCTCGCCGCGCTGCGGAGCGAGTCCTACCGGATCGACGTGCCGGAGGAGGCCGCGTTGCCGGTCGTCGCCTGGCTGATCGACCGCGGGTACCACGAGCAGGCGCTCGATCTGGTGACCGAGCTCTGGCCGCTGCTGCACCGCCTGCGGTTCACGCCGCGGTTCCAGCCGCACCCGAAGCCCGCGGGCGACCTTGTCCGGCTGTCGACGGTCGGCGCGGTGCAGGAGGGCCTGCGCGCGAAGACGGTCGCGGCGCCGATCGAGGCCATGCTGACGACCTTGCGCGTCTGGAACCCCTTGTACGACAGGCTTGTCGAGCTGTGGTGCGAGACGGTCGAAGGTGAACTGCCGACGCTGGACGGCGACCGTGTCGTCGGCGGCTGGCCGTGCCGGAACACGCCCGACGGCTGGGCGGAGCGTCGTGCCCGGTGGCTGCTGGATCACGCGGCCGCCGGACTGTCACCGCGCAACGCCAAGAGCAACTTCGAACGCCTCCGCCGTGCGCTGGAGAGCAGCGATGTGCTGTCGGCGCGTGATGTCGGCTGGGTTCGGCGTGCGTTGGCGAACACGATCACCAAGCACGGTGCCCCGGGTTCCGAGGCGCGTGCGGCGCTGCGCAGCGCGCAGGCGGTGGTCGCGGCCAAGCCGACGCACGCGGAGCTGGCGCGCGTGCTCGCCGGGCGGCTCGACCGCTACCCGGCCGACGGCGGGCTCACCGAGCTCGACCCGCTCGCCGGGGACGCGGCCGAGGGTGTGCCGATGCCGCCGGGGCTGCTGGCGAAGCTCGGTCGCGCGCTGGAAGCGCCGGTGGAGACGCTGGTCGAGCGTGGCGTGATCAGCTCAGGTGAGGTGCTGGCGAAGGTGCTGCCGCAGTTGTCCTCACGGGCACTCGCGGCGAACATCGCCGAGCCGGAGCTGGCGGCGTTGTTCACCCAGGCCTACGCCGCTTTCCGGCGTCGCCGGAGCCTGTTGCTGCTGAACCTGGAACACCAGGTCCGGCTGGAGGAGCTGCCGTGGATCGCCGCGCTCGCCCCGCTGCGCGCGGGACAGGCCGACGCCTCGCGGCAGGCCGGGGTGGTGCTGCGGCGGGCGACGTTGCTGGCGCTCGACGCGTTCCCGCAGACGATCCTGCCGAACCCGCTGGTCCGGGAGCTGGGTGCGCTGGCCGTCCAGGCCGGGCTGAAGGTGCCGCTGGTGGAGGAGGTCGCGGCCGACATCTTCATGGGCACGTTCACCCGCAAGTGGCAGGCGTCGGCCGAGATCAGCGGCCGTGTCATGGCCGGGACGTTGTACGCGCGGTACTACGACCTGCCCACAAACTGGGAGGCGCGGCGTCTCGTGCGGCGGTGGGGCAAGCCGACGGCCGCCGATTTCGCCGAGCTGTGCCAGAAGCGCGCTGTCGAGGCGGGCAAGCGTGGCTCCGGGGTCGCGGGGAACGGGATGGTGCTGGAGCAGAGCCAGATCCTGACCACGCACAACCTCGCGCAGCTCGTCGACGCGCTGGGCTTGGCACCCAGGCTCCGTGAGCTGGGACCGGGTTTGGCCGACCGCTCGTTCGACTGGCTGGTGCGGCGGATGGCCATGCCGATCCCGCATGGGCACGCGGCGCTGCACGTGGTGAAGAACGCGGCATACGCGTGGCGGCAGGCGATCTTCTACCTGAGCTTCGCCGACGTCGCCACGCAGCGGGAATGCGTCGCCAGGCTGGCGGAACGGGCGTCGGCCGTCCCGCGGCTGGCTCCGGCGGTCGAAGGACTGGCGCGGGTGGTCGACGGCGGCACGTGCCCGAAGCAGTTCCTGGGCTGGACGACGGGCTGGCACTGGCTGCTGCCCCGTGATCACCCCTGATCGACAACGCGGAACAGCAGGGTTCCCGGATCCACATCGAGTGGGATCCGGGAACCCTCCGGGTACCGGTCGGGTTCCTCGCTGACGTAGCGCGTTTCGAACGGCGGCACGCCGTCGTGGCTGACGAGCAGCATGAGTTCGTCGGCGGGCTCGGGGTACTCGTTGATCCAGATTCGTCTGGACGACCGGACTTCGGCCAAGACCCGGACGCCGGCCTCGTCGAGACGGCGGTGCTGGGCGCGGGCCTTGGCGTCCTGACGGAGGTTGGCGATGACCAGCGCGGCGGTGATGATCGTGAACCCGGCACCCATGGCCAAGATGATCGGGCGCTGATCCTCAGGGGTGTCACCGCGCAAACCGACCCAGAGCATGGCGGGCCCGATCATCGACATGAAAGCCATGAAACAGCCCATCAGGCAGCCGAACGCACTGCGTTCGGGCATCGGCGGGGCTTGCTTGCCCGTGCGCTTCGCAGCGGTCGTCACCACGCGACCCTAGGCACGCCGAAAACCCCGCGAGAGCGCAAAAATGCCGCCTGGCCAGCGAAACTCGGGTAAAGTTCTTTCCTGGCAAACAGAGCAGTAAAGATCGGATGAATGGTCCTATCCGGACTGTGGCGCCGACGCCAAGATCATCCGCATGAAGCTGAGATCGTCCACCCGACGCCTGCTCGTGCTCGGGCTGCTCGCCGTGCTCGGTACCACCGGGACCACGACCGCGGCCATCGCCGACCCCGAAGCCACCGCACGCCCGCGCGGCGCCTGGGAAGCGGCCGGGCCCAACAGCATCGGCGGCCTGCTGGCCGCCTCCGGGTCCCAACTCGCCATGATGCAACCAGGACCGCCCGCGCTATGGCTCTCCGACGACCGTGGCGCCTCGTGGCGAGTGCGCCGCGGCCTGCCGCAGGACACCCTGATCCAGGGTTTCTTCGCCGATCCCGTCAACGGGAACCGGATGCTGGCCATCGGCAACAGGCCCGTCGGCTACGAGGGTGAATGGCGCGGCATGCTGCTGTCGACCGACGACCGCGGCGAGCACTGGCAGACACTGCGCGAGTGGTACCCCGACGGCGCGTTCCAGCTGGCCACCGACCCGACAGGGCGCACGATCGTGGTGTCGAATCTCGACAGCATGAGTGTCAGCCCCGACGGCGGCACGACCTGGAACGACGTCCCGAGGACCTGGCCGCGCGAAGGAATCGCGGCCCCCGTCGGCAGCCAGAAGCTGGTGCTGGTCGGCGACGACGCCTACTTCACGACCGTCTACCCGGAGTACGCGCTCTGGGTGATCCGCGGTGTCACCAGCGCCGAACCGAAGGCCGAGCTGGTCTACCGGACCAACGACGAGGTCGGCCAGGTCGCGTCCGACGGCCGCCGGCTGGTGGTCACCGTCGGCGCGGAACTGCGTGGCAGCACCGACTTCGGCCGCACCTGGACGACGTTGCGCCGCGACCCCGGCGGCGAGCCGTTGCGTGAGCCGCATTTCGCGGGCGGCCGTTTGTACATCAGCACCTACCAGGACCTGGATGTCAGCGCCGACGGCGGCCGGACGTGGACCCGCAAGCCGGTGCCCGCGGCCGGCGAAGGCGTCACCGACATCGTGGAGCTGCCTGGAAAACCGGCCACGACGATGATCTCCGCCGTCTACCGTGGCGTGTACGCCGACGCGGGCAAGAACGGCTACCAGCAACTCGGCGTGCCCGGTGAGTCGATCCGCGATCTCGTCGCGGCCGGGCCGTTCTGGAAGCAGAGCCTGGTCGCCGCCGGGGTACAGGAGATCTACAATTCCCCGCTGCCGCAAGGAAAGGTCACCCCGTCGACCCGGGTCTGGCAGTCACATCCCAGCGATCGCCTGCACGAGGACGCCAAGCTTTCCGTCTCGCCGAGCCGCCCGGACGTCGTCTGGCAGGTCACCCGCAACGGCTTCTCGCTCGACGTCCTGCGCAGCGGTGACGGCGGCCGCACCTGGCAGCTCGTCGGCAAGCCGATGGAAGGCTCACCGCGCGCGATCCTGGCCAACCCCGCCGATCCGGACCGGGTCCTGGTTTCGGCGTTCACGCCCAACGGCTACGTGCTCTACCGGACGTCCGACGCCGGGAAAACCTGGGAGAAGATCCCCGGCGGCGGCTTCCTCGCGCTGGCAGGGGATCCCTGGAACCGCAACCGGATCTGGGGCGGCGACGACACCGGCCTGTCCCGATCGGACGACGGCGGCAAGACCTGGACGCACGTGTCCGACGAGCCGGTCAGGACCATCACGGTGAGCGCATGGGGCGGCCGCGTACTGGTCGGCGGCGCCGGCCTGCTGCTCAGCGAGAACAACGGCCGCTCGTTCCGGCGGGTCCGCGACGGCGGGAGCCCGCACGAGATCAGCCGGATCGTGGCGCACCCGCTCGACCCGCGTGTCTGGTACGCGGCCAGCACGACCGGGGAAGGGGTATTGCGCAGCATCGACCTCGGCCGCACCTGGGCGCAGCTGCCAGCGCCGGTGCCCGACCGCAGCGTGCTCTCGCTGGCGATCAGCGGTGACGGCCGGTACCTGTTCGCCGGCACCGAGCAGGCCGGGGTCTATCGCCTGACCTTGTAGTGGGGTCGTGAGTGGTATGGCCGGTTCTAACCGGTCATACCACTCACGAGTCCTTGCCCATGGAACGGCGGATCTCGGCCAGCTTGTCCTTGGCCGCCTCTTTGTTCTTGGCGATCTTCTCGTCCAGCGAGGCCATGGTGTGCTCGGTGCCCAGCCCGGCGACCTCGCCCGCGCCGACCGACGTCGCGTGGCGGTTCTCGATCTTGTCGCGCACGTAGTCGAAGCTCGGCACGCCGCCCTCGCTGTAGTCGGCTTCGGGCAGCACCGGCTCGACCGTCGCGGGCAGGGTCGGGGCCGTGGTCTCCTCGACGACTTCGGCGTCGACCACGTTCGGGTCGTTCGTCCCGCTCATCAGCTGCTCCGTCCCTCGGGTCCTCACCACGACCATAGCCTGGCCTCGGTCATCAACCCGATCATGCCGGACACCAGCCGCATCTGGTCGACCGTGCGGATGTCCGCCTCGACCAGCCGGGGCGAGCAGACCATGATCGCGAGCGCCTGCGCGCGCGACAGCGCGACGTTGAGCCGGTTGCGGGAGAGCAGGAAGTCCAGCCCGCGCGGCAGGTCCACGGCCGAGGACGAGGTCATGGTGGCGATCACCACCGGCGCCTCCTGGCCCTGGAACCGGTCGACCGTGCCGACCCGCACACCGGGGAAACCGGCCTGCGCCAGCGCGTTGGTCACCACTCGCGCCTGCAGGTTGTACGGCGCGACCACGAGGAAGTCGCCGTCGTCGAGCGGCCGCTGGGTCCCGTGGTCGGTCCAGGTCCGGCCGTGCAGGTTCGCGACGATGCGCACGACCTCGTCGGCTTCCTCCGGCGAGCGGGTGGTGTTGCCGTGATGGTCCACTTCGGACAGATAGAGCCCGGCCTCCACGCCGCTGACCGCGCGCTCGGCCGCCGACGGGTGCGCGCGCAGCCGTCCCGCGTAGGACAGCCGCGAGACCGGCTCGCAGACCGCGGGATGCATCCGTCGCGTCTCGTCGAGGAAGTAGCCGAGCTCCGGCGGGATGATGTCGGCCTCGCCGATCAGGTGCCCCAGCGCCGACGCCTCCGCGCCAGCCGGGTGCGTGCCCTGCACCACCTGCGGGAGCTGCTGCGGGTCGCCCAGCAGCAGAAGGTTCTTGGCGCACAAGGAAACCGCGAGCGCGTCGGCCAGCGCGAACTGGCCAGCCTCGTCGATGATCAGCAGGTCGAACGGCTCGTCACGGATCGCGGTGTTGGCGAACGTCCACGCGGTCCCGCCGACCAGATGCCCGGCGTCGTGCTCCTGACGCCATTTGACCAGCGTCGGGTTGGTCTTCGGCTGGTCCCACTTCGCGGCGGGGTCCGGCGTCTTCTTGGGCCGCTTGGCACACGGCAGATCCGGCGCGGTCTTCAACGCAGCGGAGAGCACGTTCTCCACGGCCTTGTGGCTGGTCGACGTGACCGCGACGGTCTTGCCCGCGCGGACCAGATGCGCGATGAGCCGTCCCGCGAGATAGGTCTTGCCCGCACCAGGCGGACCCTGCACGGCGAGCACGGAACCATCGAGCGCGTCGACGGTCTCGATCACCGTCCGCACCAGGTCCTCACCGGCTTCGGGCCGCTCGCCGCGCAGACGAGGCGGCGTCCGCTTGAGCAGATCGATCCCGGCGTGGCGCGGGAGAACCGGCAACTCGTCGACGGCCAGCCTGGCGAGTTCGGCGACCGCGTCGTCCTTGGGCGAAGGCCGGACCGGGCTGCCGGGCAGCACCGCCATCGGGCGGTCGAACGAGGTGGCCTCCGGCGGGCAGCTCTCCTCCAGCGTCAGCTCGACGGCGGACGAGGCGATGACCTTCGCGTCACGCGCGTCGGTGCCGTAGCGCAGGCGGACCGCGTCGCCGGGGGAGAAGGGATGCGGCCGGTCCGGGTCGCAGGCGAGCACCAGCGTCCGCTTGGCGAGCTTGGTCCGCCCGCTCGGCTGCACCCACGCGTCCGACCGCACGGAGACGGGCACCGCGCAGGTCGTGTCGACCTCCAGGTCACCCAGTGGCGCGGCGAGCTGCCGGAAGTACTCCCACCAGGCAGGGTTCGTCTCGCGCCGGTGATAGCCGACGGACGCGGCGAGCAGCGCGCGGGCGTGCTCGTCGGCGGAGAACGCGGCGGGGTCGTCCGGCAGTCCGTCGAGCAGCGGATCGACCAGGGCGGCCAGCCGCGCCGCCCGTTCGGCTCGCCGGTCGGCGTTGACGTCGTCGTCGATGACGTCCGTCGGCTCCGGCTCGATCAGCTCGATCCCGGCTTCGGCGCGCACCTTGTGCAGGAACTCGAACAGCCGCAGCGTGGAGACACAGTCGTACTCGTTGTAGTCGCTGATCCCGCGCAGCACCTCGTCCGCGCGCTCACTCTCGCCGCTGTGCGAAAGCGTCAGGTACTCCTCGTAAGCCTCGATACTCGACACGGCGGTCTTCACGTCACCGTCACGCGCGCCCGGCATATAGAGCGGCTCGAGGTACTTGATCGAATAGGACCGCTGCGAGACCCGCAAAGCCTTACGCACCACGGCATACAGATCGACCATTGCCCCGCTGCGCAGCAACTGGTCGACGACTTCTTCGCGCGTGCCGTGCACGGCGGCGAGCCGTTTGACGGCCGTGACCTCGTACGGCGCGTAGTGATAGACGTGCGAGCCCGGATGAGCGGCCAGCCGCGCGACCGTGAAGTCGATGAACTCCTCGAACGCCCGCTTCTCCTGCGCGCGGGTGTGCGCCCAGAACGGGGTGAACCGCTGCATCCCGTCCGCGGTGACGGCGCCGAACAAGTACTCCAGTCCCTGCCCGGCCAGCGCGTACGGATCGCCTTCCATGTCGAAGAAGACGTCTCCGGGCTGCGGCGGCGGCAACGTCGCGAGCGCCTCGGGTTCGATGATCTCGTAGGCGATCTCGCCGGTCTCGTCCTGCTTGACCTGGATCGAGGCCTGTGCCCGCAGCGTGGTGAACGAGGTGACCGACAGATCGCGCGGCCGGTCCTCCGGCTTCGCGGCGGCGAGCGCGTCGATCGACCCGAGCCCGGCGGCGACCAGCTTGCGCCGCTGGTCCCCGCGCATGCCCGCGACCAGCGAAAGATCCCGGTCCGCCTCCCGCGCGCTCGAGCAATGATCGGCGAACGAGCATCCGGAACACGCGGGCCGCTCGGCCGCCCACAACTGCTCGGGCAGCTTCGCCTCACGCCCGCGCAGCCGCGCGCTCAGCCGGTCGAGCAGCGGCAGGAAGTCGTCCACCCGCAGCGACCTCGTGCTCCCGTCGCCGAGCAGCAGGTGCATTTCGGGTCCGGCGGGCCAGCCCGCGCGCCGCAGCGCGTCGGCGTACGCGGCGAGTTGCACGACCGCGGCGGGCTTCGCGTGCCTGGCGAGCTTGGTGTCGTAGACCTCGTAGCGGCCCTCGTCGTCCCGCATGAGGAAATCGGCCCGGCCCGAGAAGTCGCCGTCGTGGAAAACGGCCTGGTAGACCACGGGAGCCCCGGCACTGAGCGCTTCGGCGGTCTCCCGCGCGGCGACGACGGGGTCTCGTTCGTCGATCTCGACGACGACGCTCTTCTCACCCCGCAGCCGCGTCAGCGTGGCGACCTCGTGCGCCCGTCCGTGCTTGACCGCGAGCTGATCGGCCCCGCTGCCAGGACGGGGCGCGCCCGGCAGTCCGGCAGCGAAAGCCTGCTTCAAAAGGCTGCGGTGCTCGCATTCCAGCAGGTCGGCGAGATCGGAGGGGGTGTACATCGCCGCGCAGTCTCGCACGCGTGCGCGGCGTGGGACGGCCGCGACACGCTGCTAGAGCGTGGCGGCGAGGTCACGCAGGCCGGCGAGGGTGTCGCCGAGCCTGGCCCGTTCGGCGTCGGTGAGCGAGACCTCGCCCGCGCTCGCCAAGAACTCGCGTGCGCCTGCGGGATCCCCGACCCGGACCGCGAGTTCGGCCCGGTAGGCCAAGGCTTCCACCAGATCGGCGGGCGCCGCGCCCGCATAGCGGCTCAGCGCGTTGTCGAGCATGTGAGCGGCCCGCTCGTGGCTGCCGTGCGAGTCGCCAACGACCACGGCGCTGCGCAGGGAGGCCGCGAGACGGTTCGGTGCCGGTTCGCTGTCGGCGGGTTCGGCCTTCGCCGCGAAGATCCTGATCCAGTTCCCGCCGGGATCGATGACCGTGAAGCCGGAGAGGTTGCCCGCGTTCTTCCGCTTGCGTGGCCTGGTCATCCGGGGGATGCCGGAGACGAGCAGCTTGCCGTGCGCCGCGCGCATGCCTGCCGCGAAGGCTTCGAACAGCTCGCCGGTGTCGGGCACCACAACCACGCAGCTGCCGTAGGAGTCCTCCGGCTTGAAGCCCGGCATGGTGAAGAACTGCAGCTGGAGGTCCTCGCGCCGCAGTCCGACGCAGGGGTTGGGGCGGACCTGGCGGTAGGTCGTGGTGAAGCCGAGCATCTCGTAGAACTCGACGATCTCGTCGATCGACCGGCAGGGCAGCAGGGGCACGGTGATCTCGTCGGACATTCGTCCTCCTAGTTTGGTACGCTGTACCGTACGACGTACGAAGGCTACGGTACGCCGTACGAAAACCGCAAGGAGACCCATGACCCGGCGTTCCCCGGCACCCGATCTGGCACGCAGCGTCTACCTGCTCTGGGGCCATCACCCCGCACCGGGACGCTCCGGCCTCACCGTGTCCGCGATCGTCGGCGCCGGCATCGAGATCGCGGACGCAGACGGGCTCGAAGCCGTCTCGATGCGCAAGGTCGCCGACCACCTCGGCGTCGGCGCGATGTCCCTCTACGGCCACGTGCCAGGCAAGGAAGACCTCACCGCGCTCATGGTCGACTCCGTCATCGGCGAGCTCTATGACGGCGACGTCGAGGCGGCCGACTGGCGCGCGGCGATGAAATACGTGGCCTCGCGGAATTGGGCGCTCTACGAGCGGCATCCGTGGCTGCTCGACGCCCGGTCGACCCGGCTGGCACTCGGCCCGAACATCAGCCGCAAATACGAAACCGAGCTACGGCCACTCGACGGCATCGGCCTGTCCGACGTCGAGATGGACGCCGCGCTGACGCTCGTGCTCACCCACGTCGAGAGCACCGCCCGCGTCCACCGCAGCACTACGCGAACCCGAACCGACTCCGGGATGTCCGACGCCGAATGGTGGCGTGTCGTCGCGCCGGTGCTCGAGCAGGTCATGGCAGGCGAGGACCTCGCGCTGTCGGCCAGGGTCGGCGGCGCGGTCGGCGCCGAGTTCAACGCGGCCGAGAACCCCGAGCACGCGCTGGCGTTCGGCCTCGACACCATCCTCGACGGCATCGCGGCCCGCCTCAGGTCGTGAGTGGTACGGCCGGTATAAAACGGCCTGCCACCAACCAACCCCGGGGACACAGCGGGGGGGCGGTGCCGCCCCAGCCCTCGGGCGGGTGAGGCCGGGAGGAGGTAGAATTTT
>NZ_JBHWEB010000008.1:13583-20871 GCF_042734395.1 Amycolatopsis sp. NPDC059657
GGCGCGCCGGTGCGTGGAGTGGTAGGTCCCCCTCCCCTCCCCGCCCCACCACCCCCCCCCCCACCCCTGGTCAACCGAGGTCGGGCAGGTCCCGCAGCTGCCTGCGCGAGGTGATCCCGAGCTTGCGGAAGATGTTGCGCAGGTGGGCGTCGACCGTGCGCGGACTCAAGAACAGCCTGGCCGCGACCTCCTTCGACGTCGCACCCGTGGCGACCAGCCGCGCGATGTGCACCTCCTGCATGGTGAGCTGGTCATAGGTGCCGGCGGAACGGGCGCGGGCGACTTCCCCGGTGGCTCGCAGCTCCTCGGCGGCGCGGCGCGCGAACGCCACCATGCCGATGCCGGACAGCTGCTCGTGCGCGGTGCGCAGGTGCTCGCGGGCGTCGCGGCGCCTTCCGGCGCGGCGCAGCCATTCCCCGAACAGCAAATGCGCGCGAGCCAGGTAGATGCGCGCTTGACTCGCGTTAAGCCGGTCGATGGCTTCGCGGTAATCGGCTTCGTCGCCGGTGACCAGCGCCCGCGTGTAGGCCGTGACGCCGAGGGCCCACGGCGTTCCGGTGGGTCTCGTGCGTTCGGTCAGCGTCGCGAGCGCCGACTCCGCGGCGGCCTGCTCGCCGCACCGCATGGCCGCCTCGACCAGCTCGGGCAGCGCGACTCCGGAGAGATAGAGGTCGCCGGGCGCGGTGGCCTGCTGGGCCGCGGTCAGCGCCGCGCGGTAGTCGGCGAGCCCGTTGCCGAGCACGGCCGTGGCCCAGTGGACGTTCGCGAGCATCATGCCCAGGTCCATTGTGGACGCCAGCGCGGCCGCCTTCTCGGTGAGTTCGAGCAGCTCCTCGCGACGCCCCCGCATCGCGGCGAGGTGCACCTGCGGATAGAGCACGGTCGGCACGCCGAGCGCGTCGGCGACCGCCTCCTCCTCCGCGATCGCGGACATCGACTGGCCGAACTCGCCGGTGTTCACGGCCGCGCACGCCACCTGCGCGAGCCCGAGCCGCAGCACATGCGGTGAGCCGCCGTTTCGGCCCGATTCGACCAGCCACGCGCTGATCTCGGCGTGGGCGTCGGCGTCCCAGAGATCGGCGGCGATCGTGGTCGCCAATGCCGGTCGCCGCGTCCACTGGGCACTGTCGTCGAGAACACCGCGCAGCAACGGGACCGCGGCCTGATAGCCGTCGGTGGTCAGCAGGATCAGCGCGTCGAGGATGTCCGGCGGCTCCGGCGCGGGCGGCGCGGAGCGCGCTTGCGTCACCACGGTGTCCATCACCCCGGCCGCCCTGCCGACGAGCAAGCCCATCTCCAGCGCGTCGAGGAAGTAGTCGCGCGACTGTGCCGCGTCGAGCGGGGCCAGCCTGCGCGCGGCGCTCAGCATGGAGGCCGCGCCGTCGCTGTGCGCGTGCCGGATGAAGCCGAGCCTGCCGCGCAGCAGGTCGACCTTCGCGTGCGTGCGCTCGTCGAGCGCGCCTGCCTCGGCGGAGGTGAGCAGCTCGGCCGCCGCGTCGGTCGCGCCCGCGTCGAGCTTGGCCTGCGCCGCGGCGAGTGTGCGCTCGGTCCGTTTGACCGGGTCGAGCGACAACGCGGCCGCGCGTTCGAGAAACGCCGCCGCAGCCGCGACACCGCCGCGTGCCCGTGCGCGCGACGCCGAGTTCTCCAGCTCGACGGCGATGTCGTCATCGGGCCCGGCGTTGCCCTGCGCGCGGTGCCAGACCCGCCGATCCGGGTCGATGTTCTGATCGGTGACCTCCGCGAGCGCGAGGTGCACGCGACGCCTCAGGCTTGGCTCGGCGGCCCGGTAGACGGCCGAGCGCGCCAGCGGATGACAGAACCGCACGCGCGTCGAGAATTCGATCAGCTCGGACGCTTCCGCGGCCGACGACGCGGCGGTCACCTCGATGCCCAGCCGTTGCGCGGTGGGCCACAGCAGTCTCGGATCGCCGGTCGGGTCCGCGCTCGCGAGGGTCAGCAGCAACCGCGCGTCCTCGGGCAGCTCCGCCAGCCTGGCCTGGAAACTGCGCTCGATCCGGTTCGGCACCGACGACGTGTCCGCCGCCGCGAAGCCGCCGACCCTCGGCAGTTCCAGCAGCGCCAGCGGGTTGCCACGGGCCTCCGCCAAGATCCGGTCGCGCACCTGGTTGTCGACCGGATCGCCGTTTTCGGCCGCCAGCAGGGCTTTCGCGTCGGCGTCACGCAGACCTTCGAGCACCAGGTCCGGCAGTTCCGCGAGCCCGGTGCTCGCGCGGGTCGCGAAGATCATCGCGACGGGCTCCGACGCGAGCCGCCTGGCGAGGAAGGTCAGCGCCTTCGCCGACGCGTCGTCGAGCCACTGCGCGTCGTCGATCAGGCACAGCACCGGGCTTCGTTTGGTCGCGGACGTCAGCAGTTCCAAGGTGGCGAGCCCGATGCGGAAGAGATCCGGCGTCCCGGTCTTCAGCCCGAACGCGACCTCGAGCGCGTCGCCATGCCTGGCCGACAGCTCGCCGAGGTGACCCAGCAGCGGCACGCACAGCTGATGCAGCGCGGCGAACGGCAGCTCGGTCTCGAACTCCGCGCCGGAGGCCTCGATGACCCAGAACCCCTCCGCCTCACGCACATGCCCCAGCAGCGCGCTCTTGCCGATGCCCGGTTCGCCGCGTACGACCAGCGCGCCCCCGTCGCCTTTGCGGGCGTCGCCGACGAGCTGATCGAGCCGCCGGACATCGTCCTGCCTGCCGAGAAGTCGCATGGGCACCACGTTAGGCGATTCCTGCCGACGCGAACCTGGTGCCCGCGCTGCGATCTTGGGTTCCGACCTGCGGAAAGGAGACACGGTGATCTACCACGGCACCCGGTTCACGATGAAGTCCGGCACCACCCCGGAGCAGCTCGAGTACGCACTCGAAGGGCTGCGCGAGCAGGGCCGCTCGATACCGGCGGTGGTGTCGTTCGTCGTCGGCCGCGACTATGACAGCGAGTACGAGTGGGGCGCCGTCTTCGTGCTCAGGGACCTCGCGGGGTACTGGGAGTACCTCGTCCATCCCGCGCACCTGAAGACCGACCGGGCGGGGTTGCCGCTGGTGGACAAGTTCATGTCGTTCGACATCACCGACGACGATGACCCCGAGCTCGGCGCGAGGATCGCCGAGTTGCACCAGCGCCGGTACAGCGGGGGCCGGGTGCGGCCCCCGCTGCCGTGATCAGAACGGCGTGAGGACGACGCGCGCGGAGCGCGGGTTGGGGTCGTGCACGAGCGACTCGAAGTTGCCGACGTCGTCGAACGCGAAGCCGTACGCCTTGCCGTCCACCATCTGCGCGTGGATCTTGCGTGAGTAGTGGTCGGTGATGGTGCGCGTGTAGAACTCGGCCGCGTCGTAGGTCGGCTGGGTGTGCAGGTAGCCGAGCGTGGAACGGTGCAGCGCGGCGCACAGCGACCGCGTGATCAGCCCGGTGTCGCTGTTGGGCGCGCCGAGCTTGCCGGCGCAGCCGAAGACGTCCCTGGTCGACGGCCGCTGGACGGACGCCACCCGCGCGCCCGCGGTGTTGGTGAACTGCATGACCCCGGCCGAGTCGGTGCGACCGAAGAACTTGATGGCCGGGTTCTCCCTGATCGGCACGACGGTCAGCGTGGTGTTCTTGTAGGTGTTCCACACCTCGGTGGTGTAACTGTCGAAGTACGTGTTGCCGAACAGGCCCGATTCGATGCCCAGCCGGGGTGCCAGCGCACGCAGGACGGTGCCGTCGCCGCGGGTCTGGATCAGCTTGGCCCAGTCGCCGGGCTGGCCGCGCAGCGCGGAGAAGAAGTTGTTGCGGCCTCCGGCCTTGAGCTCACCTGTTCGCTTGGTGGTGCCCCCGGTGTTGGTGACCTCGACGGCGTGCGGCACGGCGAACATGTCCACCTGCGAGGAGTTCAGCCACAGGCCGCCGTCGTTGTACGTGAACTCGCTCCAGTCGAACAGGATGTTCCGGTTCGGGTCGCTGGGGTTCCACGGCGCCGGCTGGACCAGCCCGTCCGGAGTGAGGAAGAACTTCAGCTTCTCGCCGAACGACATGTACAGCCGTCCGCTGGAGAGGTTGAGCGGGATGTTGAGCGTCCGCGAACCGCCACCGGCGGGACCGGGGATCGAGGCATCGGGGGCCGGACTCGGCGGATTGGCACCGCCGGGCCACGCGGTGAACTGACCGGCGGCGTTGACGTAGCCGAGCCTGCCGTTGTATCCGCCGAGCACGTAGAGGTAGACCTGGTCGGACCGGTTCGAGTTGTTCGTGACGGTCAGCGGCAGCTGTGACGGTGGCGCCGCTTGAGCGGGCGCGGAGACGGTCACTGGTAGGGCGACCGCGATCGCGGCCAGCCAAGACAGGATTTTAGAACGCACGGGCGGCTCCTCGTTGAGCCCTGTCGTGACACGCAGGGAGGACCAACAGGATCAACCGATTTTCAGCGCATTGTCAACAAAGGGAAGAGAATTTGTCCTGCTGGACAGGGCCCTTTTTCACAGCTTGACATAAGCCCATGAAGAAGGGATGAAGATTCGATCGGGCCCTGATGGGCATGGTGCGCATAAGCGCATCGCAAACGATTATCCGCCGTTTCCGCTACATTCGACGGATGACCAGAAGTCACCCGGACGAGCTGGCCGCACTCGACCTCTACAAGGTCTGGACCACGGTGGACGACCTGACCGACCGGTTCGACCCGTACCGGTTCGAGCACCGGATGGCGGCCTACCGGACGCTGATCGACGCCACCAACGACGGCGGCCGCTTCGGCGCCGACAACCGGCTCAACCCGCTCTGGGCGTGGACGTTCCAGCTGCAGTGGCAGTGCCGCACCGACCGCCTCGGCGCGACGACCAGCACCGACGGCCGCATCGACCCCGACGCGCCGTGGGCCTACGGCAACTACACATTGAGCTTGGTCCCGTGGCTCGGCGCGGTCCAGGCCGGGGTGGTGTCACCGCTCGAGATCGCCGACGCCCCGGCGCCGTCCCGGTTCGGATACGTCCACGCGGGCGTGGTGCCCGCCGAGTTGGTCCGCAGCGTCGAGCACTGGGCGGAGTACTTCGCGCTGGTGAAGACCGCGCGAGCCACGGCAGACACCGAGCCGATCCGGATCGCGCTCTGGAAGGCGCACAAGACCTGCCTCGACGTCGTCGTCACCGCGATCGCCGACATCGACCCGGCCCCGTACGCCGCGATCGAACTGACGTTCCTGCGCGGCTGGTGCCGGATGGTCGACTACCTGGGCGCGGCGGCGTGGCGGACGGACTTCGACTTCATGACCGAGCACGGCCTGGACGTGCTCCCGGAGATCCTGCTCGAACAGCACTCCGATCTGCATGGGCTTCCCGACAAGGTCCGCCGCAACGTCGCCAACGTGCTCAGACTGGCGAACACCTCGCCGCGCCGCCACGCGCTGAATCTCTGGCTGTGGAAAAGGATCATGCGCACCCGGGCGGCCCGAGACGAGGTACTGGTCCTGCTCGACGCGGTCTTCGATCCCCGGCCGGACAACGCCGCCGCCCGTCGGCGGACCGCCGGATACCTGCTGCGCCCTTAAAGGTCGTGAGTGTTGCGGGCGGTTCTATTGAGGGGAAGGGCAAATGTGGCGTGCTCCGGGCAGGCCGGCGGGGCCGTCACGTCGCGAGGCTCGGACAGGTCGCGAGTGGTGACTCTGCTGCGTCCAACGGAGCAGAGTTACCACTCGCGCTTGCCCTTTCGCTCTTGAACGAGGGTTCCCCTGCTGCGTTCGGTGCAGCGGTGGAACCCCTCGCCCACGGCCTGGCCACGCGAGACCAGGGGTCGTGAGTGTTTAGACCGGTTAGAACCGGCCGTACCACTCACGACGCCACGTTTGGGTTTCCGGGCAATAACCGCCCGCAACGCTCACGACTCCTTTTATGCCAATAAGTGGTCAGATCTTTCAAGGCTCCCCAGCGGCGCGCGGATCGGCTAATCTTCGCGGTGCCGGGTCGGGGTGACGGGTCTCCGCACGCCTCGGCCAACCCCGGAGTGGCACGTTGAACTCCGGGCGAACATGGTGCGTCGATTCGGCGTCGGCAGGTCCGCGTCCTTCGGTCTCAAGCGGAACATGGTTGGGACACAAGGAAATCTCAGAGTTGGGGGTCAGTGATCGGATTCATCGGCCTGGCCCTAGTATGGCGCCGTCTCCTCGCAACCCCCCGTAGTCGTCGCTCCCGAAAAGGGGAACCCATCATCATGTCTGATGTCATGAACAGCATCTTCGGCCGCGCCAAGACCGAGACCCCCGAGCAGTACGCACCCGTCGCCGCCGAGCCGGAAACCGTTGCGCCCGAAGCGATCGAGGCCGAGACGACGGAACCCGCCGGCGACGCGGCCGAGGCCGGGACCGCCGAAGTGGACACCGTCGACATCGCCGAGGCCGACGACGCCGAAGCCGACGAAGACACCGAAGACGAAGCCGTCGCCGAGACGGCCGACGAGGACAGCGCGGAAGACACCGACGAAGCCGTGGCCGACGAAGACGCCGCCGATGAGGACGTGACCGACGAAGCGGTCGCGGACGAAGATGCCGCCGAGGTAGCCGAAGCGGTCGCGGCTGACGACGAGGACGCCGTTGCTGACGAAGACAGCGCCGAACTGACCGGCGAAGAGCCGGACGAAGCCGCCACCGACGAAGCGGTCGCCGAGGAGACTGACGAAGCCGTCGCGGATGACGCTGTCGCTGACGAAGCGGGCGACACCAGCGAAGAAGCCGAGGTCACCGACGCTCCCGCGGTCGCCGAGACCGAGGAAGCCGCTGCCGACGAGGCGGTCGCCGAGGAGCCAGTCGCCGAGGAAGCTGTCACCGAAGCGCCGGCCGAAGCGCCCGCCGAGGCCCGCCCCGCCGCAGGCGCCCGCGGCGCCACCACCGTCGGCGACGGCGTGGTCGTCAAGATCGTGAACGTGGTGGCCCGTAAGGCCGAAGGCGTGCACGAACTCGCCGAGGACGGTATCTCGGTCGAGCTCGAAGGTGACGTCGCCACGATCAAGATCTCGGTGATCGTCGAGTTCGGGCACGCGGTCAAGGCCGTCGCCGAGCAGATCCGGATCAACGTGGTCGACTCGGTCGAGCAGTTCCTCGGCCTCGACGTCGCGGCCGTCGACGTCCACGTCGCCGACATCCACCTGCCCGAACTGGCCTGACACACTGTCCTTTATGGACAGGCGGGGGGGGGGGGCCCAACCACCCACCCCCCCCCCGGGGTGGGGGACCGCCCCGGGGCCCGCCCCCGCGCCGGGTGGGGCGGGGTGTTATAAAAAAAAAACGCAGGCGGCCCAAGGATAAAGTTATGTT
>NZ_JBHWEB010000008.1:20881-147655 GCF_042734395.1 Amycolatopsis sp. NPDC059657
CGGGGCCCGTGTTCTTCCCGGCCCCCAACACCCCCCCCCCCGAGGGGGCGTGACACTGTGTCTTTTTGGGCGTGGGGGGTGGGGCCCCCCACGGCACCCACGCCGCCCGGTCATGGCGTCACGGCCGCTTGCCGCTCCACTGCTCGGTGAGCAGCGGGCCTTCGTAGAGCACCGCGTCACCCTTGTCGAACACCCGGACCGAAAGCTCCGGGGCCCGCCAGTCGAATATCTCGTCCATCGTCCGCGGTCGCGGCCCGATGTCGATGTTCACGGCGAACGTGTGGGCCACGATGCCGGCGGCGACGGCCACCCCGTCGGTGCCCGCCACCTCCAGCCTGCCCACCTGCGGCCCGACCGACCCGGCGACCCCGGGACGCAGGGTCCACACCAGGTAGCCGTACTCGGCGAGCGGCGGCCGGTGCCCGCCGTTCATGATGTTGAACAGCGGGCGTTCGCCTGCCCGGAACACGTACTCCGCCTCATCGCCGGAGTCGTGATACGCCAGCATCGTTCCTTCGCCGTCGCGGTCGCCCAGTTCGGCTCCGGCGTGCCAGCCGCGATGCGAGATCGCCTTCCTGGCCCGGTAGAGCTCGCCGAACTCCGTGAGTTCCTCGACCTGCCGCATGGTCTTTTCGTCTTCGCGTTCTTCCACTAGGCGCTGATTCCTCTCCTCGGTGATGACCACTGTCCACAATGGCCACCACCGAGGCTGTCACGCTCCGCGACCAGCGGCATCGGGGTTTTCCCGGAGATCAACCCGGAGTGCTGCACGGTTTCGTGCAATCGTGCTAGGCGCGCCCCGCCGAGTAATTCCGGAACAGGAGATAGGTGTCGAGAATGTCGGACGACGCACTCTGCACCGATCGGTAGATTCCCCATTTCGGGCGCACGTAGTCGCCCTCGTCGGGGATCTTCACGTTCGACATCTTGCCCTGGGCCGCGATCGGCGCGCCCGAGCCGGTGCCATTGCGGATGACGCAGCCTGCGGCGCCCTTCGGGCCGGGGGTGAACGTCCATTCGATGGTGATCCACTTGTCACGCAGCGGAGCCAGCTCGGTGGACGCGATGTTCGGCGAGCCCGAGTTGGCGTAGGCCCGCGCGCTGATCATTTCCTTGCTCCCGCTGCGGGTGAGGTCCAAGACCACCCAGGGGCCGCCGTTGGTCTTCGGCGTCTTCGTCTGGAAGATGTGCGTGAACTTGCTGGTCCCGTGCAGCGAGCCCGGAATGTACATCTCGTAGGACAGCGTCCAGTTCTCGCCGTTGCGCATTTTCAGGATGGTGCCATTTTGGACCATGCCTTTGGACTCCGTGCGCTGGCGGTCGCCGCCGCCGGTGGTGTCGCGGTCGTCCTTCCAGATGTTGAACCGGTAGTGGTCACCTTCCACGTAGACGTATTTGCGGTCGGGGTGGTGATTGCCTCGGTCGGCTTCGATGCCCTCGTAGGCCTTCAATCCGTCGGTGGCGGGAACGGGATGCCACAAGGGCGCGGCGAGCGGCGAGGCGGCGGCCGAGCGCAACGGGCCGAGCACGACGGGGGCGGCGAGCGCGGAGGCGGCGAGCGTGCGCAGCGCCGTCCTCCTGGTCAATCCGGTGGGACGCGTGGGTTCGGGCATCGTCGGTGTGTCCTTCCTGGCGGCGGGTCGACAGGTTGGTGCACATCGGCCGGCGGGCGTGGACACCCCGGAGATCGGGCTGAACATCCGATGTCTTGCCTCACTGACGGTAGGAGGATGACCCGGCACCGTCAAATGGAACTCTTCCCGCCGGGCAGTGGAACGGTTACCTTCGGTACCGGGTGAGGGGGGATGGGGTGCACGGCACACGACTCCGGGGTGGATGACCGGCACGGCGGATCGGCCCGCGACTTTTCGCGCCGTCTTCGGGATCGGTGAGTTCCGGGGGCTGCTGGCGGCGCATCTGCTGTCGGTGGCCGGTGACCAGCTGGCGCGGCTCGCGCTGACGATCCTGGTGTGGCAGCAGACTTCGTCGCCGTCGCTGACGGCGTTGACGTTCGCGGTGAGTTATGTGCCGGATGTGCTCGGTGGCCTGGTCCTGGCCGCCATCGCGGACCGGTTCTCCCGGCGGACGGTGATGGTCGCGACCGATCTCGCGCGTGCCGTGGTGGTCGCGGCGATGGCGTTGCCCGGTGTCCCGCTCGCGGTGCGGGTCGCGTTGCTGGTGCTCGTGCAGCTGGCGGCGGTCCCGTTCTCCGCCGCCCGGCAGGCTGTACTGCCGGAGCTGCTGGCCGGGGACCGGCTGGTCGCCGGCACCGGGATCCTGTCGATGACCTATCAGTGCGGGCTGGCGTTCGGATTCGGCGGCGGCGCCGCGGTGGTCGACGCGCTCAGCCCGGCGGGCGCGTTGTGGGCCGACGCGGGCACCTTCCTGCTCTCGGCCACCTTGCTGCGCATGACACTGCGTCCGCATCGGCCCGCCGGATCCGCAGAGCCGAAAGCCGGTCGCTGGCCGACGATCACGGCGGGGTGGCGGCTGGTCGCCGCGGACAAGCGGCTGCTCGCGCTGCTCGGCATCGCCTGCTGCAGCGGGTTTTACGTGGTGCCGGAAGGCCTCGCCGTCCCCTACGCGGCCGAGCTCGGCGCGAACTCGCAGCTCGGCTGGCTGCTGGCGGCCAACCCGCTCGGCACGATCGCCGGGGTGCTGGTGCTCAAGCGACTCGCGCCGTCGCGGCGGCTGACGTTGCTCGGTCCACTCGCCGCGGCGAGCAGCCTGGTGCTGCTGCCGACGGGCTGGACACCGAGTGTGCTGGTCAGCGCCCTGCTGTGGGGACTGAGTGGTGCGTTCTCGGCGCATGACATGGTCACCCAGGCCACCTATGTCCGGCTGGCCCCGGACGCGCGGCGCGGGCAGGCGCTCGGCGTCGCCGGTGCCGCGTTCCGCGCGGCGCAGGGCTTGGCGATCGTGGTGTCGGGGCTGCTCGCGCAGGCGATCGCGCCGTCGCTGGTGATCGCGGTGTTCGCGGTCGCCGGTGTGCTCGCCGCGGCGGCCGCCGCCACCGGCTGGGCCCGTGCGACGGCCGCGGCCCAGCCGGATGCCGCCTAGCAGGTCAGGGGAGTGGCCGGTCACCAGTTGTTGTCGCTCATCGGAGCACCTCCCTTCGTTGGGCCAACCGGGGGAAATCCGATTCGCGCATCATGGTCTCAACACATTCCGGTGACCGGCTGTGCCAATTCGATTACGGTGGATGGTCCAGGTGCGGGTGCGCACCCCTGTTGTGGCTGGTGAGGCGGGTGCGAGGACCGATAGGAGGCTGGCTGCTGTGGCAGCGGCCGCCCCGCGTGCTCGGCTACGTGCTCGCGATCGACTTCCTCGCGGTCGCGGCCGGCGCGGCCACCGCGAAGCTGGTGCCGATCGGCTCGCTCGACCTGATCAGGGCCGGTGTGCTGGCGATCGCCGCCGCGGCCGCGATCGAGCTGACCCGCCATGTCGAACGGCAGCGTGAGTATGCCCGCGACTCCACGGTCGCGTACGTCGACACGAAGGCCGTCTGGTCGGTCGCCGCGGTCATCGTGCTGCCGCCGCTGCTCGCGACGGCCATGGTGGTCTGGACCTACGTCTACGCGTGGTGCCGGATCTGGCCGGCCCGGCGCCCCATTCCCGCGCACCGCTGGGTGTTCGCGGCGTCGACCGTCCTGCTCGGCACCCAGGCCGCGGTCGCGGTGCTCGCGCTCGGCATGCACCACTACCCCGGCGCCCCGGCGACGGCACTGCTGCCCGGTTTGGCCGATGTCGGCGTGATCGCGGCGGCCGCCGTGCTGCGCTGGGCGATCAACACCGGGCTGGTGATGACGGCGATCGCGTTGTCAGGACCCGAAACGACCGTTCGCGAGCTGTTCAGCGGGTTCTCCCAGCAGCTGCTCGAAGCCGGAACCGCAGGCCTGGGCCTGGTGGTGGCGGTGCTGCTGGTCGTGGCGAACCCGTTCGTGCTCGCCGGTGTGGTGATCGCACTGGTCGCGATCCACCGCGGCATCCTGCTCTCGCAGCATCAGCTGGCCGCCCGCATCGATGTCACGACCGGCTTGTTCACGAAGAAATGGTGGACCGAACTCGCCGAGGAGACCCTGCGGCGCGCGGCGGGCGGCACCCGTGTCACCGGTGTGCTGTTCCTCGATC
Organism: Amycolatopsis sp. NPDC059657; assembly: GCF_042734395.1. NCBI lineage: Bacteria > Bacillati > Actinomycetota > Actinomycetes > Pseudonocardiales > Pseudonocardiaceae > Amycolatopsis > Amycolatopsis sp. NPDC059657. The sequence continues at coordinate 25,013 of NZ_JBHWEB010000008.1, forward strand.
TCGACCATTTCAAGCGGATCAACGACGTGCACGGTCATCCCAACGGCGACCTGGTCCTGCGTGCCGTCGCCGACGCGGTGAAGGCCGAAACCCGAGGCCAGGACGCGGTCGGCCGCTTCGGCGGCGAGGAGTTCGCGGTGCTGGTCCCCGACATCGGCACCGCCAGGAACCTGGAGAACCTCGCCGAGCGGATCCGGCTGCGCATCCACACGGTGGCGGTCGACCTGCCGGGTGAGCACGGCATCCGCGTCACCGGCTTGACGGTGTCGATCGGCGCCGCCGTGCACCCTGCCGACGGCGGCACCAGCGTCGACGACCTGCTGCGTGCCGCGGACCACGCGTTGTACCGCGCGAAGAACGCGGGCCGCGACCAGGTCCAGACGACGCGGCCGTTCGTCGAGTAGCGTCCGGCGCATGCCGCGCTTGATCCACTTGAACGGGCCGTCCGGCGTCGGGAAGTCGACGATCGCCCAGCTCTACGCCGACCGGCACCCCGGCGTGCTCAACCTCGACACCGACCAGATCGTCAGTCTCATCGGCGGCTGGCGGGACGACTTCTGGGCGACACTGCACGCCGGCCGTTCACTGGCGATCGCCATGGCCGAGACCCATCTGCGGTCGGGACACGATGTCGTGATGCCGCAGCTGACGACCCGGCTCGCGGAGATCGAGGGCTTCGAGGAGGCCGCCTCCCGCGCCGGCGCGCAGTACCGCGAGATCGTGCTGACGATCGCCAAGCCGCAGATGCTCGACCGGTTCGCCGGGCGCACGGCGGCCCGTCACGACGCCAGGCACCGTCACATCGACGAGATCATCACGCGTGGCGGCGGCCCGAAACTGCTGGAGCGGATCCACGACCACCTCACGGCGTACCTGGCGATACGGCCCGATTGCCGGGTCGTGCCGACCGACGGCCTGTCGCCGGAGCAGACCTACGCCGAGGTCATTCGGCTTCGGTGAACGGCTCGCCGCACACTCCGCAGGTCACCGGCCCAAGGTCGAAGACGCTGCGCGCGAACCGGCCGCGCCGCGGCTTCGGACAGCCGCAGCCGACGGCGATGTAGTTGCCGCCGCCTCGGTGTGCGCCACGGCCGTCGACGGCGCCGAGGTCGATCCGCACGCGGGCGGGCGTCTCGACCTCGGTGTTGCCGTCTTCGGGTTCCGGGGTTTCGAGGATCCGCTGGACGGCTTCGGTCTCGGTGTGGCGCCACACGGTCAGCGCCGCCTCGAGCACCCCGACGTGGTCGGCGTAGGCGGTGGCCGTGTCAGCGGGAACGGCCGTGTCGGACCAGCCTTGGCGGTCCATTTTGCGCACCGTGATGCCCAGTTCTTCGGCCAGTTCGGCGAACTTCCGGTTGTGGTAGCGCCCGTCGCTGACGTCCACGATGTCGCGGGTGGCGGCCAGGCCGTGCGCGGCCTCGTGCAACGCGGTCCCGAGGATCTCGGTCGCGGGCCTGCGCAGTCCCTCGGCGCCGATGAAGAACTCGGCGCGGGGATCGACGCCGTCGCCGACGTGCCAGCGGGCCCGTGCGAAGTGGCCGAAGATCTCGGTGGGCTGGCCCATCGTCCCGGACGCGAGCACGAGAATCGCCTCGGGCACATCGGCGTGCCTGCGCCGGATCTCCGCCCAAAGCTGCTCGAGTGCGTGCATGACCTGCGTCGTGGGGCCCAACGTCACGCAGGCAAGGGTACGGCCTGCTTCCCGCTTAAGCGGTAAAAAGGGTCGTGAGTGTTTAGACCGGTTAGAACCGGCCGTATCACTCACGACCTCACGACGACCTGCGTGCCGCACGAGCTTGGGCGTGGTGGTGCTGGCGACACCCCGGTTACGGGGGAGCAGGCCATCGTGGGGCACCCACCTGCGCGGATAGCTTTCGTGGCATGAACACCGACACCTACCGCCCGGCCCGCAAGGGGACCGGCGCCACCGGGATCCTGCTCTGGCTCACGCTCGCGATCGCCGCCATCGTCAACATGCTGAGCTCCTTCGCCGGGCTCAACGTGATCGTCCAGGTCGCTGCCGGAGCCGTCGTGCTGGTCTGCGCGCTGCTGCTCACCGAGCGGTACCGCAGGCGCCGCGCGGCCAAAAACGGCTGACCGGATCGGCCGAAAGGCCATTTCCACATCGACCGATCGACCCATTTCCTTTTCGAGGAGGCACTGTTACACGTTTATGACAGAACGCTTATTGCGCGCGGATAGCCGTTTATAAATACTCGCAATATGCTGGACCAGCGCACCATTCCGATCCAACACTCCCGGCCCAAGCGACGATTCCCGCGTGGTATCGCCGTGGCCACAGTGGTCACCGTCGCGGCGGGCGTGTTGGGCTACTCGGTGCTGCGGTCCGACGCGGATCCGGCCACCCGGGTGGCCACCGTGGTACTCGACAGGGAGTCGGGCGAGAAGATCGTCCGCACCCGTGGCGATGAGCAGTTCCGCATGGCCTCGGTGGTGAAACTGCTCATCGCGCTCGACGCCGTCGTCGAGAAGGGTGTCCGCGACAAAGCCGAGGTCACGAAGATCCAGCGGATGCTCTCGGCCAGCGACGACGGGATCGCCAGCACGCTGTGGTCCCGCAACGGCGGAACCGACATCGTGACCAGGGCCGTCGCGCTGATCGGCCTGCGGCACACCACGCCGCCTGCCGACCGGGGGCGCTGGGGCGACACCTTGTCCACGGCGGACGACATCGCGGCGGTCTACACGTACATCCTCAAGCTGCCGAAGGCCAAGCGCGACCAGCTCCTCACCCCGCTCCGGAAGTCGGCGAAGGTCGCGGCCGACGGGTTCGACCAGCGCTTCGGCATCCCGTCGGCGTTCAAGGAGCGCCCGGTCGCGGTGAAACAGGGCTGGGCGGCCGGGCGTGGTGCCGTGGACGCGCACACCACAGGGCTGGTGGGCGAGGACGACAGATACATCGTGGTGATCCTGTCCACCTCACCGGAGGGCACCGGCCTCACCGAGGCGACGGCGGCAGTCACCGCGTCGGCCCGTTCGCTCGCTTCACGCATTTCGTGATAGCGCTTTCACCATGGCGGAAATTGATGCGCCGAGAGCGTCGCTCCCCATTCCGGGTTCAGCGGGGCTGGATCTCGCCCATCGGCCCGAAGCCGTCGTGCGGAGCGTCGAGGTAGATGATCTGCGGCTGCGCGGAGACCAGATCCGGCGCGGCCTCGAAGAACTCCTTCACGTACGAGTGCTTGACGTGCGCGGCGCCGGCTTCGGCGTCCTTGAAGCCCTCGATGCAGATGAACTCGTTCTCGTCGGTGAGGCTGCGGGAGATCTGAAAGAACAGGCAGCCTTCCTCGGTGTTGACGTCCCTGGCGTAGGCGTTGGCCAGTTCCACCCATTCGTCGATCTTGTCGGGACGGATGGGGAACTTGATGTTGATCAGGATCATGACGCCACTCCTGCGAACGCGGGGCAGATACCGGCTCAACTGTGCCGTACTGGCCGAAGAGGCGCTTGTCCCGATGTTCGGAGCCGAGGATGCGACACGTCCGCTCGCTCGCCTCGCGGCCGGAACTCCCGCCGTACCCAGGCGGCGACCTCACCAGCGGCAGGTATCGCGTTGCCGCGGAGGCGGGCCACGACGAGGTCGCCGTCGCCTGTTTCGGCCGCGAGACTCCAGCCCTGCGTTTCGCTCCACAGCAGTGCGACATCGTGCCCGGCGTGCCTGCCGTCGAGCGCGATATAGGCGTTGCATGGCCGCTCGGGTGAGACGAACCAGCTGTCGCCGACGATCCCGAGCGCTTCGGCGGTCAGCCGGATGTAGTCACGCAGCCCTCGCGTCAAAGTGCCGTCGAAATCCAAGTCCACGCGTCCCAGCCGCCCTTCGCTTCGATCGCTAGCGAACGACGCCGGCTGTTTGACGCCGGGATCCGGGTACCCGCTCTGCCCGCGTCGAAACGGCGAGCGGGCGTGCCTTGACCTCCAGCGCGGTCGAGGTTCCACAATTCAACCATGGTTGAAAAACAAGTTACCTTCATCAATGTCATCGAGCTGCCCGCCGCCGAGGTGGACGCGTTCATCGTGCAGTGGCGGGAACGAGCGATGCTCACGACCACCACGCCGGGCTTCCGGGACTTCCGCCTGCACCGGGCCAAGCTCTCGGACGCACGGTTCCAGCTGATCAACGTCGCGCACTGGGACAGCGAGGAGGCTTACCGCGACGCGATCGCCGACCCGGCCTTCCGGGCGGCGATGCGTGGCGTGCCGGGCTTCGTCAGCGCGAGCCCGGCGCTCTATGACGTGGTGGTGGAGCACGAGAAGGCGTGATGCCGCGCGGCTGGGCGGGTCGCGGGGACCCGCCCAGCCGGGTGCTCAGGTGTTGTAGTTGATGTCCTTGCGGACTGCGGTGTCACCCTCGTAGCACCAGATGGTGCTCTTCATCAGCCCCGGGTGCGCCCAGATCCCGGTGCGTGGGTAGGTGGTGGACTGGCCCGGCTTCCGGCAATCGATCCTGATCCGGAAGGTGCCCGTGCCGCTGGTGCAGTAGGCCTGGCCGCCCGTCGCGTTGTCGATGTACTGCGACGAGCATCCGGTGGGCGCCGCGGTCGCGACGGACGGCGCGGCGACCGCCACCCCCGCGAAGACGAGTGCGCCGGCGCCCAAGAGCCTGAGTGTCCGGTTGGTCATGGTTCCCCTCCGTGTCCGCTGCTGCCTGCCGCGGTGGACCTTGCCGCGTGGTCCGCCCAGATCCCGCCCAGGCGAGGTCAACGGCGCGGCCTGCTCAGCGGTGGCCCTTCGGGAAGTGGATCACGGTGCTAGCCTCGCCGGTTGGGGTTTCGTCGATGTTCCTGGGGGTTTTGAGATGAGTTTGGCCGTCAGCGACCGTCTGCAGATCAACGAGGTGATCGCACTTCATGGTCATCTGTGTGACGCCGGCGCCTATGAACGCTTCGGTGAGGTGTTCACGCCCGATCTCGAGGTCGACGTGAGCGATCTTGGTCTCCGGCCGGTGCCCACCGGTGATCCATCGCGGTCACGTCTCGAGGCGTATACCGCGGTCGCGCGTGATCGTGGGCCCGCGAGCCAGGGCCGACGTATCAGGCGCCGAAAGGTGTCACCTCGTCGTGAGCCCGGGCATGGGGTCGAACCGCGCACCACGCCCAGGTGACTGGGCGGGTGCGTCCCGAGAGGCGAAACGATGGTGCCGCCTCTCGGGACGCGCCGGTCAGCCGTTGTGCTCGGCCCACCACGTGCGGCCCGCTTCGGGCAGCGTGGAGATCGGGTCGTAGTACGGGTAGTGCCGCTGCAACGCGTCGGGGTCGGTGTGCTCGATCCCGGTCCGGTAGTTCTTGGTCCAGTAGGAGATGCCGCGCTCGCGGTCGTACTCGGCGAGCTGGTGGACCCAGCGTTTGCCGACGTAGGGCACGTCGCACACGATGCGGGGGGTCGCGTAACCCGGCAGGTAGCCCATGATCGCGTGCTGCAGTTCCTGCGCCTCGTGCACCGAGACCCGCCAGTGCTCGGCGTTCGGGATCATGTCGCACATGTAGAAGTAGTACGGCAGGATGTTCGCCTCGCCCTGCAGCGCGAAGCACAGGTCGAGCAGCTGCGCGGGGGTCGCGTTGACGCCGCGCATGAGCACGCCCTGGTTGCGGACATCGCGGACGCCGACGTTGAGCGCGGTCTGCGCGGCCTCGGCGACCAGCGGGGTGACCGACTGGGCGTGGTTGACGTGGGTGTGGATCGCGAGGTTGACGCCGCGGCGCTGCGCGGTGACGGCGACGCGCTCGAGGCCTTCGACGACCTTCGGCTGCAGCCAGTGCTGGGGCAGGCCGGCGAGCGCCTTGGTGGCGAGGCGGATGTCGCGGACCGTCTCGATGTCCATCAGGCGCATGAGGAACGACTCGAGCTGCGGCCACGGGACGTTGGCCACGTCGCCGCCGGAGACGACCACGTCACGCACGCCGGGAGTCTTCTTGAGGTAGTCGATCATCGCGTCCTGGCGGTCGACCGGCTTGAGTGAGAGCTTGTGCTTGTCGACCTGCTCGGTCGAGTTCCCGACGAGGTCCATGCGGGTGCAGTGGCCGCAGTACTGGGGGCAGGTCGAGATCATCTCGGCCAGCACCTTGGTGGGGTAGCGGTGGGTCAGGCCCTCGACCACCCACATCTCGGCCTCGTGCAGTGAGTCGCGCTCGGAGTGCGGGTGGCTGGGCCACTCGCTGTCGCGGTCGCTGCGCACGGGCATCATGTACCGGCGGATCGGGTCGGCGTAGAACGCCTCGGTGACCTTCATCGGGTCGGAACCGGCCTGCGGCGCCATCGTGTTGAGCATCTGCGGAGGCAGCAGCATCGACATGGTCGCCATCTCGCGCTGGTCGGCGAGCAGGTCGTCGTAGAAGCGCTCCTCGAGCAGATCGCCCATGAGCGTCTTGAGCTGCTTGATGTTCCGTACGCAGTGCACCCGCTGCCACTGGGCGTCGCGCCACTGGGCCTCGGTCACATCGCTCCAGCCGGGGAAGCGGCGCCAGTCGGGTTCCACCAACTCGGTCCGCCGGTACTCGTACGGCTGTTCCAGAGCGTCGGCGGCTATCGCGACAGGTTCCTGGATCGCAGTCACTGTTGCTCCTAGTCGTCGGGAAAACGTAAAAATATCCTGTCATACCGTCAGCTGGACGTAAATATTATCGTCCGAGTCGTGATCACGCAGCGCGGCACAGTGTCAGATCCAGCGCCTGGAAGACTCTCCGGAGTGACGGAAGACAGCACCACGCTCCTGCTCGGCGGCCGCGTCTACACCCCTGGTTCACCCGACGCCACCGCCATGGCGATCACCGGCGGCACCATCGTCTGGGTCGGCCAGGACGCGCCGGCCCGCGCGCTGCACCCCGGCGCCGAGATCGTCGACCTCGACGGCGCGTTCGTCGCGCCCGGTTTCGTCGACGCCCACGTGCACGCCACCGCGACCGGCCTGCACCACACCGGCCTCGACCTCACCCGCGTCCGCGACGCCGCCGGCCTGCTGGCGGCGGTCCGCGACGCCGTCCGGCCCGGCGAGGTGCTCATCGCGCACGGCTGGGACGAGTCACAGTGGAACGACCCCCGCCTGCCCAGCCGCGCCGAACTGGACGCCGCCGCCGGCGACGTGCCCGTCTACCTCAGCCGCGTCGACGTCCACTCCGCGCTCGTGTCGAGCGCACTGATCACCCCCGAGGCCCGCGCCGCCGACGGCTGGTCGCCCGACGGCCCGCTCACCCGCGACGCCCACCACCGCGTCCGCGACGCGATGCGCGCGGCCATCACCTCCGAGCAGCGCGCCCGCGCCCAGCGCGCGTTCCTCGACACGGCCGCGTCGCGCGGCATCGTCAGCGTCCACGAATGCGCCGGGCCCGACATCTCCAGCGAACAGGACCTGCTCGACCTGCTCGCGCTGACCGACGGCCCCGAGGTCGTGGCGTACTGGGGCGAGCACGGCGCGATCGACACCGCGCGCCGCCTCGGCGTGCGCGGACTGGCGGGCGATCTGTTCGTCGACGGTGCCCTCGGCTCCCACACAGCCGCCCTGTGCTCGCCCTATACCGACGCACCGGACACCTCTGGCGCGCTCTACCTCGACGCCGCCGCGATCGGCGACCATCTCGCCGCGTGCACCGACGCCGGGCTGCAGGCGGGCTTCCACGTCATCGGCGACGCGGCGGTCGCCGAGGTCGTCGAAGGCTTCCGTCTCGCCGAGAAGACCGTCGGGCAGCGCGCGCTGGCGTCGCGCCACCACCGGCTCGAACACCTGGAGATGATCACCCCCGAGCAAGCCCGCGCGCTGGCGTCCTGGGGTGTCGCCGGCTCGATGCAACCGCAGTTCGACGCGGCCTGGGGCGGCACGGACGGCATGTACGCAACCAGGCTGGGCGACCGAGCCGCGGCGCTGAACCCGTTCGCGATGCTCGCCTCGGAAGGCGTGGTCCTCGCGTTCGGCTCGGACGCACCGGTCACCCCGCTCGACCCGTGGGCGAGCGTGCGCGCCGCGACCTACCACCGCACCCCAGGCTCCGGGCTGTCCGCGCGCGCCTCGTTCACCGCGCACACCCGAGGCGGGCACCGCGCGGCCGGGATCAACGACGGCCTCACCGGCGCGCTGGTCCCCGGCGCTCCCGCCCACTACGCGGTCTGGGACGCACCCGAACTCGTGGTCGCCACGGCGGATTCACGCGTCGCGCGCTGGTCGACCGACCCCCGCGCGGGCGTCCCGCCGCTGCCCAAGCTGGACGCGGACGCACCCCTCCCGACCTGCCTGCGCACCGTGCGCGCCGGCCGGGTGATCTTCGAGTCGTGGGGGGTGGGGGCGGGGGGGGTACCGGGGGGACCCGACCCCGCCGGTAAAAAAAAAGTTGTTGAAGGGGGGGCCCCCCGACACCAACACCCAAACCCCCCAAAAAAAACCACACCCCCCCGGGGGGGGCGGGGGGGGTTTATCTGCGTGTGGTTTTTTTCCCCGAGGTACACCCCCCCCCGAACCCCCCACGACTCCTTTACCCCTTAAAGTTCGGCGCGTGATCGAAGATGCCGTGGCGCCGCCCAAGCGACGCAGGTTCTCCCGTGCCTGGGCGGTCCGCTTCGCCGTGGCCGCGGCGTCGGGCTTCGTGCTCTACCTCAGCTACGCGCCGCGTCCGCTGTGGTGGCTCGCGCCGCTCGCGTTCACCGGGCTCGCGCTGATCGTCACCGGCAGGCGGTTCCGCGGCGGCTTCGGGTACGGGTTCCTCTTCGGGTTCGCCTTCTACCTGCCGCTGCTGACCTGGCTGCTCGACTTCCTCGGCCCCGACTTCGGCCCGTGGCCGTGGATCGGCCTGTCCGCCGCGCTCGCCTGCTACAGCGGACTCGCCGGCGGCCTCATCACCGTCGTGTCGAAACTGCCCGGCGGCCCGTTCTGGTCCGCGCTCGTCGTCATCGCGACCGAAACCCCGCGCACCTGGTTCCCGTTCGGCGGGTTCCCCTGGGGACGCGTCGCGTTCAGCCAGCCCGAAGGCGCGTTCACCCCGCTCGCCTCGATCGGCGGCGCGCCGCTGGTCGGCCTCGCCGTCGTGCTCACCGGGTTCGGCCTGGCCAAGGCGCTCGACGACCGCCGCGCGCTCGCGTTCGTGATCGTCCCGCTGACCGCGGGCATGGTGCTGTGGCCCACGATCGGCACCGACGCCCAGGACGGCGAGCTGACCGTCGCGACCGTGCAGGGCAACGCGCCCGACATCGGCCTCGCGCTGGAAGGCCGCCGCGACGAACTGCGCGACAACCACCTCGCCGAGACCCGGCGCCTGCTCGCCGACATCCGCGCGGGCAAGGTCCCCAAGCCCGACCTGCTCGTCTGGCCGGAGACCGCGACCTACCTCAAGCAGAACGACCTCGTGCTCGACCAGCTCATCGGCGAACTCGGCGTGCCCGCGATCATCGGCGCGCTCGACCGCACCGGCGCGGACAGCTCGCAGAACTCCGCGATCGTGTGGGATCCACGCACCGGGCCAGGCCAGCGCTACGCCAAGGTGCACCTGGTCCCGTTCGGCGAATACGTCCCCTCCCGCGAGCTCGCCCGGCTGGTGACCCCGTTCGTGGACAACATGGCCGACGTCAAACCCGGCGACGGTTCCAACAGCGCGCTGGCCGTCGCGGGCACCAAGGTCGGCGTGTTCATCTGCTACGAGACCGCCTTCGACGGCCCCGGCCGCGCCAGCGTCGCGGGCGGCGCCGAAGTGCTGCTCGTGCCGACCAACAACGCCTGGTACGGCCCGGGGGAGATGAGCTACCAGCAGCTGGCGATGTCGCGGCTGCGCGCGGTCGAACACGGCCGCGCCGCCGTGGTCTCGGCCACCAGCGGAGTCAGCGCGATCGTCAGGCCCGATGGGACAATCGCCAGGTCAACCGACCTTTTCACGGCCGCCTCGCTGGTCGAGCGAGTGCCGCTGCGGCGGCAGACTACGCTGTCGGATCAATTGGGTGCGTTGACGGAGTACGGACTCGTGGGCCTGGCAATGGCAGGGGTGCTCGCCGGGTTCGTGCTCCGTAGTCCATTGTGGACGCGGCGCACGCGGCGCGACGGCGCCGGACCGACGAGATCCGCGGCGGGTGACCCGCCGAGGGAAGGAAAGAACTGATGGCGCAGGCGCCGCGGGGGGCCCAGGAAATCGATCCGGTGCTGGTGGTGATCCCGACCTACAACGAGCGGGAGAACATCGGCCCGATCTTGCGCCGGCTGCTCGAAGCCTTACCGAAGGTGCACGCGCTCGTCGTCGACGACGGCAGCCCTGACGGCACCGGCGACCTCGCCGACGAGTTCGCCAAGAACGACGAGCGGGTGCACGTGCTGCACCGCACGGAGAAGGCGGGCCTCGGCGCCGCCTACGTCGCCGGCTTCCGCTGGGGACTGGCCCGTGAGTACCGGACGATCGTCGAGATGGACGCCGACGGCTCGCACGCGCCGGAGGACCTCCCGCGCCTGCTCGACGCGCTCGGCGACACCGACCTGGTGATCGGCTCGCGCTACGTCACCGGCGGCACGACGGTCAACTGGCCGCTCTCGCGCCAGCTGATCTCGCGCGGCGGCAACCTGTACTCCAGGCTGGCGCTGGGCGTGTGGAAGATCAACGACATCACCGCCGGGTTCCGCGCCTACCGCCGTGAGGTGCTCGAGAAGCTCCCGCTCGACGAGATCGCCTCGCACGGCTACTGCTTCCAGATCGACCTCGCCTACCGCACCCTGCTCGCCGGGTTCGACGTGGTCGAGGTGCCGATCACCTTCACCGAGCGCGAGATCGGCCAGTCGAAGATGAGCGGCTCGATCGTGCGCGAGGCCATGCTGCGCGTGGGCGCCTGGGGTGTGAAGCGCCGCTACGCCCAGGTGAAGGGGCTGTTCAAGCGCCGCTGATGGGGCGCAAGCACTGGGACTGGGCTCAGCTCGGCGCCAGGGCACCCGAGGACTGGCGACGGCGGGCGCGCCGTGACTTCCCGCTGCGCGTCGACGCCGTCCGCACCAAGCTCGCGCCCGGCGTGCACATCAACGGCAACCCGTTCTTCTGGGAGTTCGCGTATTTCGTGGCGATCCCGAGGAGGGGCGGCCGCGCGCTGCTGCTCGGGCTGGCGTTGCCGCTGACGCTGGTGGGCGTGAGCCTGGGCGTGGCGGTGGCGTGGGACATCAGCGTTCCGCTGGTGTGCGTCGCGGCTTTCGGGCTGTTGCTGATGATGTCGTTCCTGGTCGCGCAGGTGCGGCGGCGCCCGTATTGGCAGCCAGGTGTCGTCCCGATGGTGCTGTTGAGCATCGTGTCGGCGGTGCCGCTGATGGTCGCGGCGCAGGCGGCGGTGGCGGGCTATCCGCGGCAGTCGGCCGGTTTCGCCGTGTTCGACTGGCTGACCGTGCAGGCCGCGGCCATGATTCCGGCGAGCGTCGCAGGGCTGGTGGTGTGGCTGCCGATCGCGTATGCGAAATATCGCCGCCGTGCCGATCCGTGCCGGAGCCGTTCGCGGAGCGGGTGACCCGGGGGAGGAGCCGGTCCGTGACGACCGGCTCCGGCTGCGCGGCGACCTGCTGCGGCAGACCGGGCAGGCGCTCTAGGCGCAGGCCGGTGCGTTCCAATCGCCGGTGGCGTTCTTGGCTCCAGGCCCGCTCGGACCGGTCGTGTGCGTGCTCTCGCCGACCTCGCCCCACGCGCCGCCGTAGCGGTACCACGGCCGCGTGCGCGCGTCGTAGAGCGTGGTGGCCGACCACGCCGGGCCCTGGCTGGTCGTGTCGGAGAAGCCGAGCGCGGTCGGGAAGCTGCCGACCCTGGGGTAGCTCGCGTGCGTGCCCTTCGCGGAGAACACCTTCGGGTGAGTGCCGGACTTCGGTGTGTCGGCCCACGACCTGGTGCAGCTGCCGCCGTGCCCGAAGTACGCCACCTTCACGGGTGCGTCGTTCGCGTCGAGCTTGATGGCGATCCGTTCCCAGTCGCCCTCGTGGTTCTGCACCAGCGGCCCGTCGTTGTACGGGTAGAACAGCCAGAAGGTGATGTAGTCCTTCGCCTGGTACTCGAAGTACACCGGCGCCGCCGTGCTGCCGACGCCGCGGCGGTTGTTGTCGAGGTCGAGGTACATCCCGTCGCGCGCGTTCATCTCGTGCGGCCGCACCCGGTCATCGCTCGCGTAGAAGGCGCCGGAGTCGTCGCAACCCGGCCAGCCGCTCTTCTTCTGGTGCTTGTACGTCCCGTTGCCGAGGCTCGCCGCGTTGACCGCGCCCTGCGCGGCGATCTGGTGGTCACTGGGACACGGCGCCGAGTGCGACCACTTGAGCGCCGAGTACTGGATGAACGACTCCGCCGAGTTCGGCGGGTTCTTCTCGCCGGTGGCGAGGTAGACCAGCGGAGCCAGCCGTTTCTGGATCGGATCCGCCGCCACCGCCGCGGGTGTGAGCGCCGCGCCCACCGTGAGAACCGCGGTCAGGACACTGGTCAGTCGTTTGCCCATGAGAACCCCCCCTGTAGTCGCGTCGGACGCTACCGGAGTCGCGCCTTCCGGGTACGAAGATCACCAGAACGCGGGAACAGTGTTATGCCGGGGAAAGAGAGAAGCACCCTCGCGGGGGGAGGTCGCGAGGGTGCTTCGGCTTGGTGGCGGGAGGTTCGTCAGCTACGACAGTCGAGAGCCAGGCGGTTCCTGGCGGTCAGGGACCGCCTGGGCTCGACTTAGGCCGAGCGGGTGGTCCTACGACCCTTGAGCTCGGCGAGACGTTCGTTGAGCAGGTCTTCGAGCTCCGGGATGGAACGACGCTCGAGCAGCATGTCCCAGTGCGTCCTCGGGGGCTTGACCTTCTTCTGCTCCGGCTGTCCGCCGTCGACGATCTCAGACTCGCTGCCGTGCAAGCGGCACTCCCAGACGGCCGGGATCTCGGCGTCGTCGGAGAACGGCACCTCGAACTCGTGGTTCTTGGGGCATGCGTAACGCACGGTGCGCCGCGGCGCGAGGTCGTGATTGCGGTCGGTCTCGTAGCTGACCGCTCCCAGCCGGCTTCCACGGAGTACACGGTCGGCCATGATGGGTCCTTTCAGTCGGCTCCGGGTGGAGCCTGGGCGGTGCTCACCCTATGCAACGAACGAGCGGTTCCGGAGATTCCCGGAGCAGCATGTCATTGCTCACGATGAGCTGCATCACCCGTCGGCAACAGCTTCCTCCAGTAGGACGGATTTCGCGGCCCGGCGTGACGCGCTTAGGGGGTTCTTCATGGTGATATCCCCCATACGGGCTATTGGGGAGCCCATTCAGGTCAGTCGTAACTGACCGTGTTGGCCCATCACGGGACCGAGGTCTCCAACCCGGAAATGGCGGCGACATAATACCTTGTAACGTACGGTAGTTACTTCCGCACCTAACGGTGATACTGGTGAACTTTCAACTACAGAGGGTTCCGTATCGGCGACCACAACAGTGTCACCGTCACGAAGTACCTCTCCGTCACGCACCCGCGCGTTGAACCGACCCGGCAGACCACACCAGCACAACACTTCCACCTGCACGGGCTGCAGCTCATCGGCCAGTTCGAACAGTCTTCGCGCCCCGGGGAACAGCTCGCTGCGGAAGTCCGTGGCGATCCCGAAGCAATACACGTCGATCTGGACGTCATCGGCCAATTCGGCGAGCTGATCCACCTGATCGGGGGAGAGGAACTGCGCCTCGTCCACGATCAGATAGTCCACCTGCAGCCCCCGCGACCACCGCTCGCGGACCAGCTCACGCAGATCGGTGTCCGTGCCGACCTCTGTCGCCTGCCTGGTGATCCCGATCCGGCTGGAGATCTGCGGCGCACCGGAGCGGTCATGACGGACCAGCAGCAGCCCCCGGCGACCCTGCCGGGCGTGATTGTGGTCGATCTGCAGCGCGAGCGTCGACTTCCCGCAGTCCATCGGGCCGTAACAGAACTTCAGTTTCCCCACGATCGGGGCGCCGCGACGGGAGCCAGCCACCGGCACCGAGAGCGCATCGGCGGGTTCGGAGTCGCTATCGGAGAGTACGGTCACGACGCCCGACCCTATCGGCAGCTCACAGCACGGCCGGAGGACGGTTCCCCGCGGCCACGATCGCCCGGCGCACCGGCACGAACCAGGTGAGCACGAACCCGATCACGAAGAACGCCGTCAGCGCCACGATCGCCAGCCGGAACGAACCGGTCGCCTGCCCGATCCCGGCGAACACCAGCGGCCCCAGCCACGACGTGCCACGCTCACCGACGTTGTAGAGCGAGTAGTACTGCGCCTCCTTGCCCAGCGGGATCATCTGCGCGAACAACGACCGCGACAACGCGTTCGTTCCCCCGAGCACCAGCCCGATCCCCACCGCGACCCCGTAGAACCCGACCTGGTCACCCGCGTGCACGGTGTAGGCGAACCCGATGACCAGCACCCACACCACCAGACTGCCCAGTATCGTCTTCTTCGCACCGAACCGGCGCGCGACCAGCCCATGCAGCATCCCGCCGAAGTACGCGACGAACTGGATCAGCAGCACCGTCACGATCAGCACCTGGTTCGAGAACTTCAGCTCGTCCTTGCCGTACTGCGCCGACACCGCGACCACCGTCGAGATCCCGTCGGTGAAGATCAGGAAGCAGCCGAGGAACGCCAGCGTCAGCGGAAACCCCTTCGCCTCACGCACCGTCTGCCGCAGCTCGGTGAACCCGGCACGCAGCACCGACCCCTCGGCGGGCAGCTCGTGCGCGCCACCACGTGCCGGCAAGGCGCGCAACGGGATGATCGTGAACACCGCCCACCAGATCCCCGAGGTCAGGAACGCGATCCGGATCGCCATGTCCTGGCTGATGCCCAGGCTCTTGTGCGCCATGAACAACCCCAGCTGCAGCAGCAGCGCCAGCCCGCCACCGAGGTACCCGAACGCCCAGCCCCGCGCCGACACCGCGTCCCGCTCGTCAGGCCCGGCGATATCGGGCAGGAACGAGTAGTAGACGACCAGCGAACCGCCGTACCCCAGGTTCGCGATGAGGAACAGCACCACCCCGAGCTGCCAGTCCGACCCCTCGACCAGGAACATCGCGCCCGAGCACACCGCGCCCAGCAGCGCGAACCAGCCGAGAATCCGCTTCTTGTCCCGGCTGCGGTCGGCGATCGCTCCGGTGATCGGCAGCACCAGCACCTGCAGCACGGTCGCGACCGAAATCAGGTAACCCCACAGCGAGCCCGCCGGGAAATACAGCCCGAACAGGCTGATGTCGCAATTCTGCAGCGTGTTCGTGACACCTTGCGCGTCCCGGCACGGCGCCGGCCCGTTGGTGGCGGTGTCGGATTTCGCCGCGGTTTCCGCGACCGAGCTCATGTAGAGCGCGCCGAAGACGGTCGTCACCGAAGAGTAGAACGGCGAGTTCGCCCAGTCGTAGAAGTACCAGCCCCGATGCAGGCGCCGACGGGTGTCCACAGTGGTCATTCGAACGGCTCCGGTGCTCGTCAGCTGCGGTGGTCCGGGGGAGCGTACTGGCACTCACCCAGACGCGCCGAAGCGCGGTTAGCTCCGTTATGGGCGTGTCGCTCCCGCGTTTCACGATTGTTTTATGTGATGCTGATGTTTTCGGTGGTGCACTTGTGGTTAAAGGGATCATTACTTACTGTGCTCCTATGACCAGCAAGCCACTTCGCACCGTGATGAGATCCGTGGCCCGGATCCTGATCCCCGCGATCGCGGTCATCGGCCTGCCACTCGCGGTCAGCGCACCCGCCTCCGCCGACCCGGCCAGCACGGCCTGGGCCAAACTCCGCATGTGCGAGTCCAGCGGCCGCTACAACATCAACACCGGCAACGGCTACTTCGGCGCCTACCAGTTCAACCTCGCCACCTGGCAGAGCGTCGGCGGCCAAGGCCGCCCCGACCTCGCCAGCCCCGCCGAGCAGGACTACCGCGCCCTCTACCTCTACCGCATGCGCGGCTGGCAACCCTGGCAATGCGCCAGCATGCTCGGCCTCCCCGCCGACGGCGACGCCCGCACCAAGCGCATCCCCACCTACGGCGAATCCGCCTACATCGGGGGAGGCGGCCAGCCCTCACCACCCGTCCCCGCACCCGGCGGCCCCAAACCCGCCTGGCCCGGCGTCGTCTACGACTACGGCGCCTGCGCCGAAGGCCTCAAAACCTTCCAGCTCCGCATGAACGCCTACGGCTACGGCTTCGCCGGCACCGGCTGCTACTACGAGAAGACCCGCGACGCCGTACTCGCACTCCAGCGCGCCAACGACATCAAGGACTCCGGACTGCTCGGCCCCAAAACCTGGGACGCCGCCTGGTCCGGCAAACCCCCACGCTGACCAGGTCGTGAGTGGTATCGCCGGTTCTAACCGGCCGTACCACTCACGAGATTCCCCTGCTCAAGATGCCCCCCAGCGCAATTACCTATCACGAAACGCTCCCGTGGTGCGCCCAGCTCGCCAGCGGACTCCGCCAATTCCGCGCGCTGCTCCGCCACCGGCGCGCCCACATCGAAACCCAAGGCATCGCCCGCCTGCTCGCCGCCCACATGCTCAACGTCACCGCCGACGACAACGACGACGCCTACTTCGAACTCGGCATCGAAATCATCCTCGACGGCCTCACCCAACGAGCTAAGCGGCGTTCCAGCAACCCCGCTCCGTCAACACCTCACGCAACAAGTCCGGCCGGTCCGTGACGATGCCGTGCACACCCAGATCCAGCAGCTCACGCATCTCATCGGCGTCATCGATCGTCCACGTGTGCACCTCGACACCGGCCTTGTTCGCCGCCGCGATGAAAGCCTTCTGGACCACCGTCAACCTGCCCTGCCGCACCGGCACCTGAGCCATCGCGCCCCGCATCAGGAACCGCAAGGGCAACGGCGGCACATGCCCGTTCGCCCACAACGCCGCCACCGCACCAGGCCCCATCGACGTCACCAGCCGAGGACCCGCCAGCCGCCGCAACCGCGCCAGCCGCCCATCCGAGAACGACGCCGCCGCCACCCGCTCGAACGCGCCCATCCGCTCCACCGCACGCACGAACGGCTCCACCGCGCCCGCCGACTTCACATCGATGTTGAAATGCGCGTCCGGAAGCTCCTCGAGCACATCCTCCAGCCGCGAGATCTGCTCACGACCGCCCACCTTCACCCCGCGAAGCTGGGCCCACGTCTGCCCGCTGATCGGCCCCGCACCATCCGTCGTCCGGTCCAGCAGATCATCGTGATGAACGACCACCACACCGTCCGACGTGGCGTGCACGTCCGTCTCCACGTACCGATAGCCCTCGGCCACCGCACGCCGGAACGCCGACAGGGAGTTCTCCATCCCCTCCAAGTCGCCGAGATGCCACCCGCGGTGCGCGAACGCACGAGGACAAGGAGACGCGAGATACGCGTGAGCAGCTACCACGCCCCACAGTCTGCCTCTTCGGCGTGGCCCCGGCGTGAGCAACCCATGGCCGGTTATCGTCGAATACGTGAGCGACGTCGCCGAGCTACCGGATGAGCTACCCGCAGTAGTACGCCGATCCGCCGTGCCCGCGCACTGCGGCTGGTGCGGACGCAGGCTCCCCGAGGGCGCCAACCGCGGCCGGCGGCGACGCTACTGCGGCCAATCCTGCCGCCAGCGCGCCTACGAACGCCGCGCCGCCGTCCAGCGCACAGGCCTGCCCGAAGACGCCGTCGTACTCTCCGACACCGAGATCGCCGACCTGCAGGACAAGATCTTCCAGCTCCGCTGCGCCGCCGAGGACATCGTCACCGCCGCCGAAGACGGCGCCGAGATCGACGAACTCCGCAAACTCGCCGAGGAGATCGCCCGCACCGCCAAAGACCTCGAGCAGATCCGCTAGTCAGAGCGTGTCCAACGCCCGATAGGTCCGGTTGCTCGCGACCGCGGCACGCTGCTCCCGCCCCGTCGCCTCGATGTAGTTCTGACTCGTCGCCAGGCTCGCGTGCCCCAGCAACGCCATGATCTCCGACGCCGTCGCGCCATCCTCGGCGAGCCGCGTCGCGAACGTGTGCCGGAGCGCGTGCAGATTCGCCCCGACCGGCACCCGATCATGGAGCCCGGCCCACCGGTAGCAGGACTTCACCAGGTACTCCAGCGCACCGCGCCCGATCGGCTCGCCCGCTCGATCCCGCACCAACGGGGTTGACGGCCCGAACCGCTGATGCGGGAACCGCTTCCGGCACGAGTCCAGGTAGTTCTGGATGATCTTCTCCATCACCTGCTCGACCGGGATCGACCGATCACGACTGCCCTTCCCATGAACATGCAGCCGCATCTCCCCGGACCGCCCGACCAGCGACCGGGCACTCAACGCCCGCATCTCGGCCGACCGGAGCCCGGCGACCAGTCCCAGCGCGATCACCAGCACATCGCGTTCAGGCCAGGGGTCCCGAGTCTTCCTGGTACCGCCCGCGGCCGCCGCGAGCAGTCGCTCGGGCGTGTCCTCACCCCGGAGCGGCTTGGGGGTCAGGGGAGGGGTCTTCGGGCGCGCGACCGCTCCCATCGGGTTCCCGGCGAGCAGGCCGTCCGAGACACAGAAGGTCAGGAACTGGTTCCAGGTCGACCAGGCCCTGAGCACCGAACTCTTGGCGTGGTTGTCCGCGAAGGCGCCGAACGCGTCGCGGAGCGCGGGCGCCGTGAGGTCGCCGATGGTGAGTTCATCCGTTTCGATCCCGGTCTCGGCGACCAGTAGGGAAGTGATGCCCGCCAGGTCTCGGCGGTAGGCGTCGGTGGTGTGGGGTGAATCCTTGCGTGGACGGCGGGCGGCGAAGAACGCTTGCTGGGCGTCGAGAACCCTCATGTGGATCTTGTACCCGACACCACCGACAGTTTTCGACGAACTCCGACCCGCCGAGTGCTGCATAATGGCAATTATGCATGAAACGGCTCTCGGAAGGGGGCAGGCCCCTCCTGGGGGATCCCGCCCCTCGTGGTCGCCCGAATGCGTCTTTTGGTCCCCGCGAGATCCCCAATGCGTCGTTCGGCCCCTGCTGGATCCCCAATGCGGCCTTCGGCACCTGCGAGGTGCCTGGCGACGCATTGGGACCCTGAAGGGCTCGGCCCGGCGATGTCTGGACCACGTCGGCTTACGCCGGGTTTTGCCGGGTCTGTTTTCGTCACCGTGACGTAATGAGGTGGGGTCGCAGGACATTGGAATTGAGGCCGGAAATGGCCGTTGGGGACCGGCATGATCAACATTAGGATATTAGAAGTCGACTACATGAAATCCGGCGACATGGGCCGACCAGAGGAGGCCGCCGTTGCATTCCGCGGTCGACGGCCCGAATCCGAGCGGCACCAGATTGCCCGCCGTGTACCAATAGGACGATCCTGATTGGCAATGCGCCACCACCTGATACATCCTGGACGGATCAGGCAGCGAGTAGCAGGTCATCTGCACGCCTTGCCCCAGAAAAACGCCGTAGAGCGCCGTCAGGCAACCAGGTGGCGGGAAATCATCGGCGGCGCCCGCGGCAGGCGCGGCCACCGACGATGTCATCGAAAGAATGCCCGCGGCTAGTAAGCCGGCCGTTTTCTTGTACATCACTTTCTCCTGGGGATCGTCCCAATGGAAAGTTCAGATTAGCCGCTCGGAAGAATTGCCGGGAATTCATCGGGAAGGTGAAAAGAAAACGCACGCGGTGATGTGCATTGGGCCAAGTGAGCGTTTCCAGCCCCTTCCGAGGACTCCTGATCCCCAGGTTGGCGTAACGCCGATAATGTACATTATGTCAAGTAGTGGAGATCAGGGCACCGGACGCGACCGCCACACCACCCCCAGTGCCGGATCCCCGCCCGGACTCGGCTCGACACGATCCACCGCGAAACCCTCGCGCTCGTAGAACGCGCCCGCACGCGTGTTGGCCGCGAAGTGTTCGATGAACAACCGGCCGGCGTCGCCAGGCAACTGCTTGATGAGCGCCTCGAGCAACCGCGGGCCAACGCCGTTGCCGCGATGGCCTGGATCGACGTAGAGCTTGTAGATCACATGATCGTCGCCTCGGCGCCCGCGCTGCCCGACACCGATGAGCTGCTCCCCTGCCTGCGCGACGATCACCAGGCCGCTGGTGACGGCCGCGCGGATCTGTGGCTCGCTCCACCACAGGCGGACTTGGTCGGCCGCGGCCGCGGCGCCGATCAACGGCGTGTAGTGCGGCCGGATGTGCGCTTCGCCGAACCGGCAGATCGCGTCGACGTCGCCAAGTTCGGCTGTCCGCAGCTCAGTCACGGATACTCCCCTGGTTTGCGCGCCAGTACCTGGTCGTCGGGTCGTGTGTGTTTCCGACGGTTCTAACCCAATGTCGGGCAGGTTGGTCAAGCCCGCTCGGTGGGTGCCGCAGGGGTGGTTGAACGTAGCGAACGGGGCGTTCGCAACGCTGAGCGACGCATACGCCCCGTTCATTCCGTCCACCCCACCCCCGCAAAGCAGTCAAATGCGACATCGCGGGGCGAAATTTAGGCGCTTGAGTCCTTTGAGGACGTTAGATGCCTGCGGTCGGGCCGCCGACGACGGCCCGACCGACCCGGGTTTCACCTGCTCACGTGCCGATTGACAACGCAGGCCAAGCTTTGACTACCCAGCATTGGGTTCTAGCCGGCAACACTCACGATTATGCCGGTTTGGTGCCGATGACGACGGTGGCGTCGAGTTCGTCCGATGTGGACACTCGGGCTTGTAAGCCGTTGCGGGTGAAGGCTTCCGCGGTGCTGGGTGCTTGGGCTCGGCTGGTTTCGATGAGCAGGTGGCCGCCGACGGCGAGCCAGTTCGAGGCTTCGGTGATGACGCGGCGTTGGATGTCGAGGCCGTCGGGGCCGCCGTCGAGTGCGATGCGGGGTTCGTGGAGGCGGGCTTCGGGTGGCATGAGGCTGATGGCTTCGGTGGGTACGTAGGGGGCGTTGGCGACGAGGAGGTCGACGCGGCCGCGGAGGCTCTCCGGCAGTGGGGTGTAAAGGTCGCCTTGGTGGACCTCTCCCCTGGTGATGTTGCGATCGGCGCAGGCCACGGCGGCGGGGTCGATGTCGACGGCGTGGAGTTCGGCCGGGGTGAGTTCCGCGGCGAGTGCGGCGCCGACGGCGCCTGAGCCACAGCAGAGGTCGACGATGACCGGGTGGGGCGGGGTGAGCGCGATGGCGAGTTCGACGAGGTGCTCGGTGCGGCGTCGGGGTACGAAGACGCCGGGGTCGACGGCGATGCGGAGGCCGCGGAAGCTCGCCCAGCCGAGTACGTGTTCGAGTGGGAGGCCGTCGATGCGCCGTTGGAGCATGGTGGCGAGGTCGTCGGGGTTTTCCGCGGTGGTGAGGAGAAGTTCGGCTTCGTCTTCGGCGAAGACACAGCCGATGGCGCGGAGCCTGGTGATGATGGTGGTGCGGGTGAGTGACATGGGAGCGCCTTCTGTGGTGTTTCGGGCGCTCTCGCGGTCGGCTACGCCAGGACCGGCCCGTCAGAGGAGAGCGCCCTGCTGGTTTCAGCGTTGATGGGTCTCACCTCCTCGGTCGTGAACTGCGGTGAGGTTACCGCACGGTGGAATGTGCTCATCAGGTGCGCACTTTGTTTGGGAGACTGCGTGTATGCGTGCGGATCGGCTGGTGGCCACTCTCCTGGTGTTGCAGGCGCGTGGGCGGGTGACGGCGGCGGAGCTGGCTGAGGAGCTCGAGGTGTCGGTGGCGACGGCGCGGCGTGATCTGGAGTCGTTGTCGTCGGCGGGGATTCCGGTGTATCCGCAGGCGGGGCGTGGTGGTGGCTGGCAGCTGGTGGGTGGGGCGCGTACGGATCTGAGCGGGTTGTCGGCTTCGGAGGCGCGGGCGTTGTTCTTGCTGGTGGGGCCCGCGGCGTCGATCGCGCCGGAGGCGAAGGCGGCGTTGCGGAAGCTGGTGCGGGCGTTGCCGGACACGTTCCGGGCGGACGCGCAGGCGGCGGCGGACGCGGTGGTGATCGACGCGGCGCGGTGGGGTGAGCGGGATCGGCGGCGGCCGGCGCTGGTGGACGCGTTGCAGGGTGCGGTGGTGTTGCGGCGGAAGGTTCGGCTGGTTTACGAGGGCCGGACGCGGAGTGAGCGGGAGGTGGATCCGCTGGGGTTGGTGGACAAGGACGACATTTGGTACCTGATCGCGGGGACGGAGCGGGGGCGGCGGACGTTCCGGGTGGATCGGATCGTGGAGGCCGAGGTGCTGGCGGTGCCCGCGGAGCGGCCGGAGGATTTCGATCTGGGTGCGGCGTGGGAGGAGGTCGTGGAGGTGGTGGAGCGGAAGCGCTCTCTGCTGTCGGCGACGGTGCTGATCGAGGAGCGGTTCGTGCGGATCCTGCGTGATCACTTCGGGCGGCATTGTGAGCGGCTCGGTGCCGAGGGTGGCCGGGCGAGGGTGCGGGTGGCGGCGCCGACGGCGGTGGACATCGCGCGGACGCTGGCGGGCTGGGGTACGCAGGTGGAGGTGGTGGAGCCGGGGTCGGTGCGGGTGGAGCTCGCCCGGATCGGGGCGGAGCTGGCGGCGCACTACGCTGTTTCGGGTGAACCGCGAGCTGAAGGCTGATTGCGAGAACTGTTTCGCGTTGTGCTGTGTGGCGCCGGCTTTCGCGGCTTCTTCGGACTTCGCGATCACCAAGCCCGCCGGGCAGGCGTGCCCGAATCTGGCTGAGGATTTCCGGTGCGGGATCCATCGTGATCTGCGGGCGAAGGGGTTCCGCGGGTGCACGGTGTTCGATTGTTTCGGTGCCGGTCAGCAGGTCTCGCAGGTGACGTTCGGCGGTGAGGACTGGCGGCGGTCGCCGAAGGTGGCGCGGGAGATGTTCGCGGTGTTCCCGGTGATGCGGGATCTGCATGAGCTGCTGTATTACCTGACCGAGGCGTTGGCGTTGCCTGCCGCGCGGCCGGTGCGGGCCGAGCTCGAGGTGGCGTTGAAGGAGACCGAGCGGCTGACGTTGCACAATCCGGCGGCGTTGGGGCGGCTGGATGTGGCGGCGCATCGGCATGGGGTGAACGGGGTGCTGCTGCGGGCGAGTGAGCTGGCGCGCGCGGAGGTCAAGGGTAGGAAGAAGGATCGGCGGGGTGCGGATCTGATCGGGGCTGCGTTGCGGGGTGCGAGCCTGCGTGGTGCGAGTTTGCGGGGCGCGTACTTGATCGGGGCCGATCTGCGGGGTGCTGACCTGCGGCTGGCGGATGTGATCGGGGCGGATTTCCGGGACGCGGATGTGCGTGGGGCGGATTTCACGGGTGCGTTGTTCCTGATCCAGTCGCAGCTGGACGCGGCGAAGGGTGACGGGACCACGAAGCTGCCGTCGTCGGTGCGTGCTCCGGGGCATTGGTCAGAGTAGGTCGGCGAGTTCGCGGGCGGTTCGCATGTCTTCGGTGCCGTCTTCGTCTTCGGAGACGCACCACAGTGCGGATTCGACGGTGCGGGCGAGTGCCCAGGCGGTGAGTCGTTGCGGGGTCTCCCCCAGTATTTCGGCGGCGATGGTGAAGCGGTCGGCGAGGCCGTGGTCGTCTTCGGTCTGGTCGATGAGGGGCCAGGGGTCGTAGGCGGGGTCGCCGATCATGGGTTTGGGGTCGATGGCGAGCCAGGGTTCGCGCTGGGCGGCGAGGATGTTGCCGGGGTTGAAGTCGCCGTGCAGCAGGACGTCGCGGGTCGCGGAGGCGGGTAGTTCACGCAGGAGTTTCGTGCCGAGTGCGACGAGGCCGTGGTCGAAGTCGGGCTGGTGGGAGTCCATGCGGGTCTCGACGAGGTCGGCCCATTCGGCGGTGACGTCGGCGAGTGTTTCGAGGCCGGTGCCGTCGGGTGGGGTGATCCAGAGTTCGCGCAGCAGGGTGGCGCCGGTGACGAGGTCGTCGAGGTGGGTGCCGGGGTCGCAGTGTTCGATGAGCAGTGCGAAGCCGTCGTTTTCGTAGAGGCGGGCGGCGTGGTGGCCGTTCCAGAGGCGTAGTGCGGTGGCCTCGCCCGCGGCTTCGCGGTGGGGTTCGCTGATCTTGAGCACGGCCGGGGTGCCGTCGGCGCGCCTGGCTCGTGTGGTGTAGGAGCAGCTGCCGCCGTCGTAGGGCGTGCCGAGGGTGAGTGACCAGCGTTCGGCGAGGTCAGCCGGTGTGGCCGTGCCAGGAGGCCCAGAGTGCGGCGTAGGTCCCGTCGCGGGCGAGAAGGTGATGGTGGCTCCCTAGTTCGGTGATGCGGCCGTGGTCGATGATCGCGACACGGTCGGCGTCGTGCGCGGTGTGCAGGCGGTGTGCGATGGCGATGACGGTCCGTCCTTTGAGGACGGCGGCGAGCGCGCGTTCGGTGTGCCTGGCGGTGGTGGGGTCGAGCAGTGCGGTGGCTTCGTCGAGGATGACGGTGTGCGGGTCGGCGAGTACGACCCTGGCGAGTGCGAGTTGCTGGGCTTGGGCGGCGTCGAGTGCGCGGCCGTCGGGGCCGAGTGTGGTGGTGAGGTCGTCGGCCCAGTGGGCGCGGACGGTGGCGAGTGCGTCCAGGAGTGTGTGGTCGTCGGCGTCGGGTGCGGCGATGAGGAGGTTGTCGCGCAGGGTGCCGAGGAAGACGTGGTGGTCCTGGGTGACCAGGACGATCTCGCCGGGTGCGAGTGCGGAGACGGGGACGCCGCCGATGGTGATGGCGCCGGTGCGGGGGTGGTCGACGCCGGCGAGCAGGCGGCCGAGTGTGGATTTCCCGGCGCCGGAGGGGCCGACGAGTGCGAGCTTCTCCCCCGGTTCGATGGTGAGGTCGATGCCGGTGAGGACGTCGGGGTGGCCTGGGTAGGCGTAGCGCAGGCCGCGGACTTCGATGGGGGCCTCGGGTGCGGTGGCGGTCGGTGGTTCGGTGGTGGCGTGGACGCCTTTGATCCTGGCCAGTGAGGCGCTGCCGAGCTGGAGCTGGTCGAGCTGCATGAGGATGCGGTCAAGTGGGTCGATGAGCTGGCGCAGGTAGAGGCTGGTGGTGACGACGGCGCCGAGGGTGGCGTGGCCGGTGAAGTAGAGCGCTCCCCCGGCGAGCAGCGCGACGACGGTGGGGATGGCGTAGGCGATGTCGAGTCCTGGGAAGAGGACGCTGCGCAGGTAGAGGGTGCGGGTGCGGGCGGCGCGGGCGCCTTCGATGGTGTGGAGTCCGGCGGTGACGCGGCGGTCGCCGAGGTCGAAGGCCTCGATGGTGCGTGCGCCTTCGGCGGTGGCGGCGAGTCCTTCGGCGAGTGCGGAGTTGGCGGCGCCTTCGGCGAGGTAGGCGTCGCGGGCGCGGGTGAGGTACCAGCGGGTCACGAGCAGCATGACCGGGAATCCGGTGAGCGCGGTGAGGCCGAGTAGCGGGTCGAGCAGGAAGACGGCGCCGAAGAGGAACAGGATCTGGACGGTGGCGAGGAAGACCTCGGGCACGGCGTCGCGCAGTGTGGTGCCGACGGCGGCGACGTCGGTGGTGCCGCGGGTGACCAGGTCGCCGGTGCCCGCCTGTTCGACGAGCGCGGTGGGGAGTTTGAGGGTGTGGTCGATGAGGTCTTCGCGCAGGCCTGCGAGTGCGCGTTCGCCGATGCGGTGTGCGGCGTAGCGGGCGAACCGGGTGAGCACGAGCTGGATGAGCGCGAAGCCGAGGATGGCGAGGGTGAGGGCGTCGACGGTGCTGGTGGTGGTGCCGGTGGCGACGTTGTTGACGACGATGCCGAGCAGCCAGGGTGCGCCGAGTCCGGCAGCGGCGGCGAGTGAGCTGAGCAGGAGCACGCCGGCGGTGGCGCGGCCGTCGGCGCGGATGAGGGTGGCCAGTGCGCGGCGGACGGTGGCGCGGTCGGCGATCGGCAGTGTCATCCGCGGAACACCAGGCGTTGGTAGCCGGGGCAGGTTTCGAGCAGGTCGGTGTGGGTGCCGGTGGTGTGGACGCGGCCGTGTGCGAGGTAGGCGACGGTGTCGGCCTGGTCGAGCAGCAGTGGCGAGGTGGTGACGACGACGGTGGTGCGGCCTGCTCTGGCGGTGTGCAGGCGGGTGGCGATGATCGATTCGGTGTGCGCGTCGACGGCGGAGGTGGGTTCGACGAGCAGGAGGATCTCGGGGTCGGCGAGTAGCGCGCGGGCGAGCCGCAGGCGTTGGCGCTGGCCGCCGGAGAGGTTGCGGCCGCCTGCGTCCACTGTGGAGCGCAGGCCGTCCGGGAGTGCGTCGACGATGTCTTCTGCCGCGACGGTGTGCACGGCGGTGGTGATCTCGTGGTCGGGGTGGTCTCGTTGGGTGGCAACGGTTTCGCGGAGCTGGCCCGCGAAGAGGTGGCTGTCGTTGTCGGCGACGAGGATGCGGGCGCGGATGTCGGCGAGTGGGATGCGGGTCAGCGGGGTGCCGCCCCAGGTGGCCGCCGAGTCGGTGTAGCGGCCGAGCCGGTCGACGAGTGCGATGGCGTCGGCGGGGTCGGTGGGTGCGAGTGCGAGCATCTGTCCGGTGGGGACGGTGAGGCCGGTCGCGGGGTCGTGCAGGTCGGCGGGGCCGGGTGGGCTGGGGTGGTCGCCGTCGGCGGGTTGGGGGCGCAGGTTGAGCAGTGTGGTGACGCGGCGGGCGGCGACGAGGCCGCGGCCGACGTCGCCGGCGCTGGCGACGATGAAGTCGACCGGGATGACCAGTACGGCGACGTAGCCGTACACGGAGACCAGTTCGCCGGTGGTGATGGCGCCGGAGGCGGCCATGCGGGCGGCGAGCCAGGTGACGGTGGCGAGGAAGATCGCGGGCAGTCCGGTGGCGAGTGCGTCGATCCAGCTGCTGACGGCGCCGACGCGGTAGCCCTCGGCGCGCAGGTCGCGTGAGGCGCGGTGGTAGCGGGTGGCGAAGAAGTCCTTGCCGCCGATGCCGCACAGCACGCGCAGGCCGGAGACGAGGTCGGCGGCGCGGGCGGTGAGCGCGCCCTGCTGGTCGCGGTAGACGGTTTCGGCGCGTTGCAGGCGGGTGAGCAGCGGTCCGATGATCAGCGCCAGTACCGGGACGCCGATGAGGATGACGGCGGCGAGCAGCGGGGAGATCGGGAAGAGGACGGCGGCGATCACGCAGAACGCGATGATGGCGCCGACGCCGGGACCGGTCATGGTGAGTGCTTTGCCGATGTTGATGACGTCGGCGGCGCCGATGGTGACCACTTCGCCGCCGGTCATCTGGCGTGGCAGTACGGCGCCGAGGCGGACGGCGTGGCGGGTGACGAGGTCTGCGGTGCGCAGTGAGGCGTCCATGCGCACGAAGGTCATGGTGCGGTGGCGGAAGGTGCCGAGCCAGGCGAGCAGGAGCCCGGCGCCGAACAGGGCGAGTGCCCACCAGGTGAGCGCGCGGGTGTCGTGTGCGCGCAGTCCGTCGTCGATCGCGTGGGAGAGCAGGTAGGGCGGGAGTGCGAGTGCGAGCATCCAGGCGGTGCCGACCAGTGCGCCGCGCAGCACCCGCCATCGCTGTTTCATGGTCAGCCACCACAGATACCGACCAGGCCCCCAGGCGATCATGGCTTCCACGGTAGCGGCGGTGCCGAACGCTTTTCCGTCCGGAAAATCGGTGGACGGGGCCGGGTAGGGTGAAGTCACTCTAAGAGAGCACGCTTCCCGGAAGTATCGCCGCAGTGTGGAAGCAAGCCCGCGGGTACGCGTGGCCAGGAGGGGCGGCAGCCTTATTCGTCATGCCCTTCCAAGGAGTCTCATGAACATCGGTCTCGGCCTTCCCATCGCCGACCCCGCCGGCCTGCTCACCTGGGCCCGGCGTGCCGACGCGGGCCCGTTCCGCACGCTCGGCCTGCTCGACCGTCTCGTCTATTCGAATCCCGAACCTCTGGTCACGCTGGCGGCGCTCGCCGGTGCCACCTCGCGTGTCCGTGTGCAGACCGAGGTGCTGATCGCGCCCGTGTACGACACGGCGATGCTCGCCAAGCAGACCGCCACCCTCGATCGGATGTCCGGCGGGCGGTTCACGCTCGGCATCGGTGTCGGTGGCCGTGCCGACGATTTCCTCGCGGTCGATCGTGACCTGCGTGGCCGTGGCAAGCGGCTTGACGAGCAGCTGGTGCAGCTGCGCTGTTTGTGGGCCGGTGAGCCTTACGGTGAGGGTGTCGGGCCGATCGGTCCGTTGCCTGTCACGCCTGGTGGTCCTGAGTTGTTGTTCGGCGGTTTCGCCGATGCCGCGCTCGAACGTGTCGCCCGGTTCGGCGACGGGTTCCTCGGCGCGTTGCCGCCGCAGTATCAGGACCGCATGTTCCGCAAGGTCGAGCAGTTCTGGCGTGAGCATGGTCGTGACGGTGCGCCGCGGCTGGTCGCGCAGGTCAACGTCGCCCTCGGTCCGGACGCGGTGATCGAGCAGGCGCGCTCGAACATCCTCGAGTATTACGCGTTCACCGATCGGGCCGAGTACATGGTGGACGGGATGGTCACCACGCCCGTGCGGTTGCGTGAGGTGATCGCCGCGCATACGGCGCTCGGCGCCGATGAGGTGATGCTCTACTGCTGGGCGCCCGATCCGGACCAGGTGGACCGGATCGCCGACACGGTCTGAGCATGACAAAGGCAAGGAGCCCGAACTCCTTGCCACTCTCAACGTATAGCGCACCCGGGGGCTTGCCACAAGCCCCCGGGTGCGCCGGAGAATCGTCCGCCGAAGCGATTTCGGGAAGCGGGGGTTTTCTGGTGTTCGAGGTGATCGTCGCAGGTGGCGGGCCGACCGGCATGATGCTGGCGGCCGAGTTGCGGCTGCGCGGGGTGGGTGTGGTCGTGCTGGAGCGCGACGCCGAGCCGACGAAGGTGGTGCGGGCGCTCGGCCTGCACGCGCGCAGTATCGAGGTGCTCGATCAGCGTGGTCTGCTGGCGCCGTTCGCCGACGCCGGGCGGCAGGTTCCGGTCGGCGGGTTCGCGGGTATCGCGAAGACGACCGAGCGGCTGGACACCACGTATCCGTACGCGCTCGGGATCGCGCAGCCGACGGTCGACCGGCTGCTGACCGAGCACGCCGTCGGCGTCGGGGCCGAACTCCGGCGTGGGTGTGAGGTGGCCGGGTTCAGCCAGGACGATGACGGGGTGACCGTTTCGCTGGCCGACGGGACGTTGTTGCGTGCGCGGTTCCTGGTCGGCTGTGACGGTGGCCGGAGCACGGTGCGCAAGCTTCTCGGTGTCGGGTTTCCGGGTGAGCCGTCGAGTGCGGAGACGTTGCTCGGTGAGATGCGGGTCGGCGCTGCGGCGGACGAGCTGATGGCCGTGATGACCGAGGTCCGCAAGACCCAGCTGCGGTTCGGTGCGATGCCGCTCGGGGACGGGGTGTATCGCGTCGTCGTGCCCGCCGCCGGGGTGGCCGAGGAGCGCGCGGTCGCGCCGACGTTCGAGGAGTTCAAGGAGCAGTTGCGGGTCACGGCCGGCACGGATTTCGGGGTGCGTGAGCCGCGGTGGCTGTCGCGGTTCGGTGACGCGACCCGGCAGGCCGAGCGTTATCGCGTCGGCCGGGTGCTGCTGGCCGGGGACGCGGCGCACGTCCATCCGCCCGCCGGTGGACAGGGGCTCAACCTGGGCATCCAGGACGCGTTCAACCTCGGCTGGAAACTGGCCGCCGAGCTGGCGGGCTGGGCGCCGGACGGGTTGCTGGACAGCTACGAGGCCGAACGGCATCCGGTGGCCGCCGAGGTGCTGTCGAACACCCGTGCGCAGATGGAACTGATGTCGCTGGCGCCCGGGCCGCGGGCGGTGCGGCGGCTGGTGTCGGAGCTGATGGAGTTCGAGGAGGTCCGCCGGTATCTGACCGAGAAGGTCATCGCGATCGGTGTCCGCTACGACTTGGGCGACGGGCACCCGCTGGTGGGCAAGCGGCTGCGGGACGTGGCGCTGAAGCGGGGGCGGCTGTACGAGCTGATGCACGAGGGCCGTGGCCTGCTGCTCGATCAGACCGGCGCGTTGTCGGTGGCGGGCTGGGCGGATCGGGTCGATCACGTCGTCGATGTCAGTGAGGAGCTGGACGTGCCCGCGGTGCTGCTGCGGCCTGATGGGCACGTGGCGTGGGCCGGTGCGGACCAGGACGAGCTGGCGGTGCGGCTGGCCAGGTGGTTCGGCTGAGTACCCCTGTCTGGGGCAGGCGACGGCGGGCGATCAGCGCCACGATGGGCTGGTGATCAAGACAGCGAACGACCTCGGCGGGTTTCTGCGCAGCAGGCGGGAGCGTCTGACGCCGGAGGCCGCGGGCATCGAGCCCGGTGTCACACGCCGGCGGGTCCCGGGGCTGCGCCGGGAGGGGCTGGCCGAACTCGCCGGGGTCAGCGTCGGCTACTACACCCGCCTGGAGCAGGGCATCAGTGCCAGCGCGTCGGGCGCCGTGCTCGACGCGCTGGCCACGGCGTTGCGGCTGGACCCGGCCGAGCACGAACACCTGCGGATCCTGGCCGCGCCGCGACGGCCGGCGCGCGCCCGGTCCCGCAGGAGCAGGCTGCGCCCGTCGGTGCGGGACCTGCTCGCCGCCATGCCCGGCACACCGGCGATCGTGCTCGATCACCGTGCCGACGTGCTCGCATGGAACAGCCTCGGCCACGCGCTGCTCGCAGGCCATGTCCCGTTCGACGCCCCGGACACGCCGGTCCGGCCGAACATCGCCAGGATGCTGTTCCTCGACCCGCATCACCGGGCGCTCTACCGCGGCTGGCAGGCCAAGGCGCAGGTCACGGTAGCGGCACTGCACCAGGCGGTCGCGCGGTATCCGGGTGATTCGGAGCTGGAACGGCTCATCGGCGGGCTCGCCGCCGCCAGCCCGGAGTTCGCCAGGATGTGGGCGCGGCGTCCGGTGCGGACCTGCTCGTTCTACGTGCGTGAGCTCGACCATCCCGTTGTCGGGCCTGTGACCTTGGCGAATGAGACGGTGACGTTGCCCGATGACGACCAGCGGATCGGGCTGTTCTACGCGCGTCCCGGCACAGCGGACGCCGACGCGCTCACGTTGCTGGCGCAGCGATGAGGATCGTCGTCGTCGGCGGTGCCGGAACCATCGGACGGCGGCTGGTGCCCGCGTTGCGCTCACGCGGTCACGACATCGTGGTCGCCAGGCGGACGTCGGGTGAGGTGCGCGTCGACCTCGCGTCGCCCGCGACGATCGAGGCGATGTACCGCGAGGTCGGGGCGGTCGACGGGGTCGTGAGTGTCGGTGCGCACGGCGCGCTCGACGAGTTCGCGACGCTGACGTCGGAGGCGCTGGCCGAGAACATGCGCGCCAAGTTCTTCGGGCAGGCCGAACTGGTGCTCACCGGGCAGCGTCACTGCGCAGACGGCGCCTCGTTCACGTTGACGTCCGGGATCTTCGCCGACCAGGCGTGGCCCGGTGTCACCGGCGGTGGTGTCATCAGCGGCGCGCTGCACAGCTTCACGTTGTCGGCGGCGATCGAGTTGCCGAAGGGGATGCGGGTGAACGTGGTCAGTCCCACGCTGGTGGGCGATTCCGCGGGCGCGTTCGCCGAGCAGTTCCCCGGCATGCGGCCGGTGCGCATCGACGACCTGGTCGGGCACTACCTGTCCTGCGTCGAAGGCGACGGCACCGGACGTGTCATCCGCGCGTACGGCTGAAGGCTGTACCTACTGGTATGTACACTGGGCGCATGGACACGGCCGAGCGGTTGATCACGAGCACCCAGGAGCTGCTGCGCGAGCGCGGCTACGTCGGCACCAGCCCCAAAGCCATCCAGCAGCGGGCGGGCGCCGGACAGGGCAGCATGTACCACCACTTCACCGGCAAACCCGACCTCGCGCGCGCGGCGCTCACCCGCAGCGCGGCCGAACTGCGCGCGCTGGCCGACCAGCTGCTCTCGGCCGACGACACCGCGGTCAACCGCGTCGAGGCCTACCTGCGCCGTGAACGCGACGTGCTGCGTGGCTGTCCGATCGGCCGTCTCGCCCAGGACCCCGACATCATCGCCAGCCCCTCGTTGCGGGCACCGCTGGACGAGACTTTCGCCTGGCTGCGCGGAAAACTCGCCGACGTCCTCGCCGAGGGCCGTGAACGCGGCGAACTCGACCTCGACCCGGTCACCACGGCGGCGACGATCGTGGCCGTGCTGCAGGGTGGCTACGTGCTCGCCCGCGCCGCGGACTCCGTCGAACCGTTCGACCAGGCCGTCACCGGCGTGCTCGCGCTGCTGAAGGGCGCCGCCTGATGTACGCGATGCAGTACCAGATCACCCTGCCCGCCGACTACGACATGGACGTCATCCGGCACCGGGTCGCGTCCAGGGGACACCTGCTCGACGACTTCCCCGGCCTCGGCCTCAAGGCCTACGGCATCCGCGAACGCGGTGTCGACGGCTCACCGATCAACCAGTACGCCCCGTTCTACCTCTGGAACACCCTCGGTGGCATGAACGCCTTCCTGTGGGGCGCCGGATTCCAGGGCATCGTCACCGACTTCGGCCGTCCGGCGGTGCTGCACTGGACCGGCGTCGCGTTCGAGCACGGCGCCGCTTATGGCTCGCTCCCCCGGACCGCGACCTTGCGCACCGAGACGCTGCCCGCGTGGGCGGATCCGGCACCGGCGCTGGCGGCCGCCCACGATGAACTGCGCGACCGCGCCGCACTGTCCACAGTGCACTCGGCAGCCCTGGCGATCGACCCCCGGCACTGGGAACTCGTCCACTTCACCCTCTGGACCGGCGAACCACCGCGCGAGTCCGGCGAACGCTGGCAGGTCCTGCACCTGTCCACGCCGGAACTGACAGCCCTGCCCACCGGCCGCTTGTAGGGGGTCGTGGGCGTTGCGGGCGGTTAGCACAGCCCGCAACGCGCACGAGCCTTTTAGCCGTAGGTCGCGAGGAGAGTGGGCAGGTCGGCGGGCGGACCCGCAGGCCACCACTCGCCGTGCTGGTCGCGGTAGGGATACCAGCGCTCGTCACGGCCCAGCCGCAGCTGCAGGTCCCGGTCCGGCACCGTGAACCAGTTCCGCGCGACCTCGACGACATCGCCATCGCAGGCCGCCTCCAGCGCGGCCATGGCACGGGCGTGTGCCTGCTTCGGCGGGGTCCACGGCGATTCCAGCGTCTTCAACGCCGCCAGCCCGCCGTTCGACCACGCCGCCGCGGCCCGGCCCAGCTCCGGGTACCGCGCACGCAACCCCGCGTCCGACGCCGCCAGCCGCACCGTGTCCTGCCGCAGATCCAGCGCGGGCTCCCCCGCCAGCAACCGCCGCGCCTGCTCGGCCGCGTTGGCCGCCAACGGCGCCACCTCAGGCCCGGGAGGCAACTCCACCGGCGCGAACACCCCCGCGCCCAGCGGCTCGGGCAACGGCGGCAGCTCCCGCGCGTACGCCGCCGCGCCGCTCACCCCGCGACGTTCCACCGGCGGCGCGTTGCGCAGGTTCAGCGCGTCCAGCAGCTCACGCTCACCACGCCCGCGCAGCAGCAGCAACACGAACGGATCCGCGTCCAGCAGCCACGACACCTGATAACACAGCGCCGCCGCGTGCTCGCACGGCAACTCCCAGCCGGGGCAGTCACACTCCGGCTCCAGGTCGCCGATCCCCGGCAGCAGCTCGACACCGGCGTCCTCCGCCGCCGACACCAGATCCTGTGGCATGTCCTTGTCCAGCAACGCCGCCAGATGTGACGCGCGCGCCGCGACCCGGTCGAGGAACCGTTCCCAGTCGGCGTCGCTGAGCCGTGCCAGTGTCACCCGGGTCTGGAACAGCCCGTCCGGGCTGCCGTCGACGGTCGCGCTCAGCCGCCCGGGGCTGACCGTGATCGTGCCGACCCGCCCCGCGTAGGCGAACCGCCTGCCTCGCTTGAGCGGTTCCAGTGCGAGCGCGCTGTCCTCCATCGCCTTGATCCACGCCTGGCCCCACCAGGACCGCGCGAACCGTCCCGCGCGGCGCTTGACCACCCCGAAAGCCGGGAAACCCCGTACCCGATCGTTCATCGCAACTCCACGAGCTCGGCCAGTTCGGCGTCGGTCAGTTCGGTCAGTGCCGCCTCACCCGAGGCCAGCACGGCGTCGGCGAGCGCGCGCTTGCTCCGCAGCATCGCCCCGATCCCGTCCTCGACGGTGCCCTCGGCGATCAGCCGGTGCACCTGCACCGGGCGCGTCTGCCCGATCCGGTAGGCCCGGTCGGTCGCCTGGTCCTCCACCGCCGGGTTCCACCAGCGGTCGAAGTGCACGACGTGATCGGCCCGTGTCAGGTTCAGCCCGGTGCCCGCCGCCTTGAGCGACAACAGGAACACCGGCGCCTCACCGGCCTGGAACCGGCGCACCAGCTCCTCCCGCTTCGGCACCGGAGTGCCACCGTGCAGCAGCTGCGTGCTGATCCCGCGTGCGGCGAGATGGCTCTCGATGATCCGCGCCATCGCCACGTATTGCGTGAACACCAGCACCGCGCCGTCCTCGGCGAGGATCGTGTCCAGCAGCTCGTCGAGCAGCTCGAGCTTCCCCGACCGCTCGGCCGCGTGCCCGCCGTCCTTGAGGTACTGCGCGGGGTGGTTGCAGATCTGCTTGAGCCCGGTGAACAGCTTCATCACCAGCCCGCGCCGTGCCATCCCGTCGCTTTCGGCGATCCGCGCCAGCGTCTCGCGCACGACCGCCTCGTACAGTCCGGCCTGCTCCTTGGTGAGCCCGACCGGCCGGTCCGTCTCCGTCTTCGGCGGCAGCTCGGGTGCGATACCGGGGTCGCTCTTCTTACGCCGCAACAGAAACGGCCGCACCAGCCGCGACAGCCCGTCGAGATCATCCGACCAGCGAGTCAGGAACGACCCGAGCGAGCCCAGCAGCCCCGGCGTGGTCCAATCCAGCAACGCCCACAGCTCCGAGAGGTTGTTCTCCACCGGCGTGCCCGTCAACGCGATCCGCGCCTGCGCCGGGATCCGCCGCAACGCCTTCGCCGTGCCGGACCGCGCGTTCTTGACGTGCTGCGCCTCATCGGCCACCAGCAGCCCCCACCGCGGGCCCGAGAGCCGGTCGGCGTCGAGCCGCATCGTCCCGTACGTGGTCAGCACGAACCCGTCGCTCACGTCCTCGAGCGACCGCTCACCGCCGTGGAACCGCCGTACCTCGGCGCCCGGCGCGAACCGGCGGATCTCGCGTTCCCAGTTGCCCAGCAGCGACGCCGGGCAGACGACCAGCGTCGGCCCCGGCGTCACGGACGCCCGGTGCAGGTGCAGCGCGATCAAGGTGATCGTCTTGCCCAGCCCCATGTCGTCGGCGAGACAGCCACCCAGCCCGAGCGAAGTCATCCGGTCGAGCCAGTTCAGCCCGCGCAGCTGGTAATCCCGCAACGTCGCGGCGAGCGCGGCAGGCTGCGGCGCCGGTTCGGGCGCTTCCGTCAGCCGTGCGCGCAACGCCTCCAGCCAGCCGTCCGACACGACGTCGACCCGCTCGCCCTCGACATCCGCTGTCCCGGTCAGCGCCGCGCCGAGCGCGTCGATCGGGGTGAGTGGCTTGAGCGCGCGGTCACGGGCCTTGCGCGCCAGCGCCGGGTCGAGCAGCAGCCACCGCCCGCGCAGGCGCACCACCGGCCGATGCGATTCGGCCAGCTGATCCATCTCCGCCTCGGTCAACGCGCCGTCGCCGAGCGCGAGCTGCCAGTCGAACCCGAACAGTGTGTCCGCCCCGAAGAACGACTCGCCGGCAGGCTCGCCGGAGTTCACGACAGCTCGTGCGGTCAGCCCGAGCTCGAGCTCCTTGGGCCAGTGCACCTCGACCCCGATCGCCGCCAGCCGCGGCAGCACCGACCCGAGCAGCTCGTCGAGATCGGCGTCGGTGAGCCGGACCGCGTCGGGCACAGCGGTGTGCAGCAGCTGCTCCAGCAACGGCCACACCCGCGCCGCCCGCCGCACCGCGAGCAGCGTGTCGATCCGCGCCCTCGGCCCGGAACCGTCCGCCCACAGCTCGGCCGCGTCGCTGACCTGCGCCGGATCGGCGAGGCTGTGCACTTGAAGTACCGCCCGGAACACCGCGTCCTCGAAGTCCCCTTCAACGCGCAGCGACAGCCGTACCCCGGCGTCGATACCGGCCGCGACCTCGTCGGCCCAGCCCCGCAGTTCCGGAACCCGTTGCGGCGCCTTCGCCGCGAACGCCGGCGCGCCCGCCAACCGCACGGCCGCCGGCGTCCTCGGCAGCCCGTCCACGACCGCGTCCACGAAATCCCTGGTCAGACCATGCGCGTCGGCGAGCAGCCCGTCCGGCGTGACGGCTCTGGCCTCCGGCGGCATCGCCTCGCCCAGCGCACGCAGATGATTCGCCTCCTCAGCGTCGAGCGGACCGGCACGCCACGCGTCGAACCCGTCCGGCGAAACCCCCGGCAGCAACCGCCCGCGCGCGGCCAGCTGCCACGCCGACTCGACCACGGCACCCCAGAACACCACCGAGCGATGCGCCCCGGCCCGATCCCGCGCCGCGTACAGCATCGGCGCGGCCGCGTCGACACCCAGCCGCACCGAAGGCACGGTCCGCGCGCCCTCGGGAAACATCACGCTCACTGACCCCGCCTCGCCCGGCGGCAGCTCGCCACCGCCGGGCGACCAGAACGCCATCCGCCCCGACCTCGGCGGATCTCCCGCTTCGAACACGACCGCGTATTCGGGAGAAGTCACCCACACCCCTAACTCTGTACTAAGTACGATACTGGCTTGTCGTCCGGCACCCGAAGATCGTTACGCCCCGAGCCCGCGATAGGCGCGCACGGACAGCGGGAAGAACACCGCCAGGATCACCAGCGGCCACACCGCCGCCATCAGCACGCTGTGCCCGGTGATCCACGAATCCCCGCCCCAGCCAGGATTGCCGAACAGTTCCCGCGCCGCGGCCGCCGTCGACGACAGCGGATTCCAGTCCGCGATCGCGCCCAGCCACGCCGGCATCGTGCTCGTCGCGACGAACACCCCTGACAGGAACCCGAACGGGAACTCCAGCGTCTGCACCAGCGTCACCGACGACGGCGTCCTGATCCTCAACCCCAGGTAGATCCCCACCCACAGCAGCGAGAACCGCAGCAGGAGCAGCAACCCGAACGCCCCCAGCGTCGCGCCGAGACCGCCATGCGGCCGCCACCCCACGGCGAACCCACTCCCGACGACCGCCGCCAGCGCGATCACCGCGCTGACCATGTCCGCCAGGCTCCGCCCGACCAGCACCGCCGATGGCGCCATCGGCAGCGACCGGAACCGGTCCGTCACCCCCTTCGACGCGTCGTCGAGCACGGCGATCATCGTCGCCGCCATCCCGAACCCCATCGTCATCGCGAACATTCCCGGCATCAGGAATTCCAGGTAATTCCCACCGCCCGGCACCGTCATCCCGCCACCGAGCAGATACCCGAACATCAGCACCAGCAGGATCGGGAACGCCGCCAGCATCACGATCTGCTCCGGCTGCCGCCCCAGATGGGTGAGGTAACGCCGGGTCACCGTCCAGCTGTCCTCGACAGCCCAGCGCAGCGCGCTCATGCGTCCTCCTTCTCGGTCAGGCGCAGGAAAACCTCATCCAAGGTCGGCCCCCGCAGCGCGATGTCGTCCGCGGGAACCCCCGCCTCGTCGAGCACCCTGGTCACCTCGGTCAGCGCCCGCACCCGGTTCGTCACCGCGACACTGACCCGGTAGGTCTCGGCGTCGGCCGCGACCTCGACGCCGAGCGCGGCCCCGATCAGCTTCGCCGCCCGCGACGCGTCCTCGCCCGTGCGCAGCACCACCTCGATCCGGTCACCGCCGAGCGCCGACTTGAGCTCGGCAGGCGTCCCGTCGGCGATGACCAGGCCACGGTCGACAACCGCGATCCGGTCAGCGAGCTGATCGGCCTCCTCCAGATATTGCGTGGTCAGCAGCACGGTCGTGCCCGCGGCGACCAGTGACCGCACGGCCGCCCACACCTCCGCCCGCCCTCGCGGATCCAGCCCGGTCGTCGGCTCGTCCAGGAACAGCACCGCGGGCGAGAGCAGCAACCCCGCCGCGAGATCCAATCGCCGCCGCATCCCACCGGAGTACTGCTTGACCGGCTTCGCGCCCACCTCGTCGAGCCCGAACTCGGCGAGCAACTCGTCCGCCCGCCGCCGCGCCGCGCGTGGCCGCAGATGATGCAGCCGCCCGAACATCACCAGGTTCTGCCTGCCGCTGAGCACCTCGTCCACCGCCGCGTGCTGCCCGACCAGCCCGATGCTGCGGCGCACATCGACGCCCCGGCGCGCCACATCGAACCCGGCGACCTCGGCTCGCCCGCCGTCGTAGCGCAACAAGGTGCTCAAAATCCGCACCGTCGTGGTCTTGCCAGCCCCGTTCGGCCCGAGCAGCCCGCACACCGAGCCCGCCCGCACCGCCAGATCGATCCCACGCAAGGCGACCGCGTCGCCGTAGTTCTTCCGCAGCCCGTCGGTGACGACCGCGTATTCGGGATTGCCCACCCAGAAACCCCTCACTCTGTACGTTGTACGACAATCAGGGTAACACAACGCCGTACTGCGTACAGAGAATTCCCGGAGCGGAGATGACGCGCCGTGGTTCGGCGCGATCACCAGCTGAATCGTGAGCGGTACGGCCGGTTCTAACCGGCCGTACCGCTCACGAGCCCGTGGATCCGAGCCGCTACTCATGCCGGAAAAAGCCCTGGTGAGTGTGATGTCGGCCCCGGTACGGGAATCGGCGCATACCAGACGAAAGTCATCACCTAGAGTGAGCGCACCACGATCGACTTTCACACTGGGGAACACTTATGACCACGCCACCGCAGTCCGGCCAGCCCGAATTTCCGCCGCCTCCGCCCGCCGCGCTCCCGGAATTCCCGCCCGCGCCTCCCCTTCCGCCGCAGCCGGCCAAGCCGAAGCGGGGTCTCAAGGTCCTGCTGCGGTTCGCCGTGCCGATCGTGATCGGCCTGATCGTCCTCGCGGTGCGCGTGTTCAACGGCGGCTCGTTCTCCTCCGCCAGCCACAACGTCGGCGACTGCCTCAAAGGCAACACTGACAACGTCGACAGCATCTCCAGCGTCGACTGCGGCCCTGACGCCAACTACAAGGTCTCCGGCGTCGTGAAGGACCAGAACGAGTTCGCGGTCAAGTTCTCCAGCTCGGCCTGCGAGCCTTTCCCCAACACCGACGCGATGTACTGGTACGGCAAGTCCGGCGGCACCGGCACCGTGTTCTGCCTCGAGGACCTCAAGAACCCCGGCCAGCGCATGCCCGCGGTCGGCGACTGCCTCAAAGGCTCCACCGCCGAGGACGTCAAGAAGATCGAGTGCGGCCCCGAGGCCGACTACAAGGTCGCCGCGATCGAAGACGCCCCGTCGATCATGGGAGCGGACAGCAGCACCTGCGCCTCGGTGCCGACGTCCTCGACCGTGCTGAGCTGGAAGAAGTCAGGCGGCGTCCTGCCTACCACCAAGGCACTCTGCCTGGAAGACCTCAAGAACCCTGGCAAGCGCAGGCCCGTCGTCGGCGACTGCGTGAACAAGAGCGAAGGCGGCTCGGTCGTGGCAGCCTGCGACTCCGGCGCCAAGTACAAGGTCGCGGGCAAGATCGACGGCACCTCCCAGTTCTCGACGGACTCGGTGAAGAAGATCTGCAAGGACTTCCCCGGCTCCACCGAGGTCATCTGGATGGGCATCCAGTCCGCGCTCACGGGCACCACCTACTGCCTGGCCCCCAACAAGTAGCGACTCACGGAGCCAGCGCGCCACGTAACAGCTCCCGCACTGTCTCGGACAGTTCGCCGTCGTGTTCGGCCACCAGGTCGCGCACGACGGCGAACCGCGTTCCGGCGGCTTCCGCCCGCTCCTCGGCGAGCTGCCGGGCATGCTCGGCAGCCCCGAGATCCCGGTTCAGCGAGTTGATCGAGGCCCGCAACTCCGCCAGCGCACCCTCCTGCACCGTTCGCGTCGCCCGCACTTCCTGTTCGAGCCTGCCTCGCACTTCCTCGGCCTGCACACGGACCCGCTCGGTTTCCGCACGCGCTTGTTCGGCCGCCACGTGCGCCTCGGACAGCTCCTGCCGACGATTCGCCTCCGCCGCCTCGGCCTGCTCACGCAGTTTGGCCGCCTCCCGCGCCGACGCCTCGCCTCGCTCCTCGGCCGCTTCCGCCCGAGCCCGCTGTTCGCCCAGCGCCCCCTTCGTCTCCTCAAGCGAACCCCGCGCGGCGGCCAGTTCCGCGACGGTCGCGGCGAGCGTCCTGTCCAACTCCGCGACCTGCCCGACGGCGGCTTCCGCGCGCGCGGTCGCCCGGGCCAGCTCGTCCTGCATCGCCGCCGTCGCGCCTTCCGCACGCAACTGCGCCTGCTCGGCTTCGATCCGCGACCGTTCCTCCTGAGCGCGCAGCCGCTTTTGGTTCTCCCGATCACGAACCGCGGCCTGCGAAAGCCTTGACGCGTCATCGGCCTTGTCGCGCGCCTCGGCCGCCGCCGCCTCGGCGATTCCGCGCAGCCTGCGCTGTTCCGTCGCGTCGGCATCCGCCGAGTCGCGGGCCGCCAAGGCCTCCGCGACGGTCGTGCGCAGCTGCCGTTCGATCCCGGCCAACGCCTCGACCAGTTCCCGCGCCGGCTCCACCGCTCGCGTGACCTGCGCACCCAGCGCTTCGACCGAGACGCTGTCGAGCGCGACCGGCCCCTCCCGCAACGAGTCCACATCGACCAGCGCCGCCTCGGCGTCCCGGCATGTCAGGTTCCGTGTGCCCCAGCTTTTCCCGTCCTGACAGAACCTCGCCCGGTTTCCCCGTCCGCTGACCTGCGGCAACACGGCCCCGCAGCGTCGGTAGCCACAGGTTCGCCGACTTTCGTCACCGTTTTCGTCAGGCCTCGGCGGGAGCGGGGGTAATCCGTCCAGGCTCAGGTCGTCCAGATCGCCGGTTTCGGGCGTGGGGTTCATGATTTCCACCCTACCATCACGATATTTTTAGAAGAATATTGAATCTCTTCTATCAATATCTGAGTCATAGGATGCATCTAGCTTGTGATAAGGTCACATATCCCAAGTGAGCTACCGGGCAAATCGGACAGCTTTGGGGAGGGGTTGACGGACGGGAGGAGAGGGCGATCACCGGGCTTCAAGAGGGGTCGAAAAACTGGGTGGCTGCCCTCGGGGCGCCTGCGGCGCCTCGCGCAGGGGAGTCGTCCGAAACACGGGAGCTGCCCACCGCGACCGAACCGGCGGGTAGGGAAGCACCGGCCGAGCCGACAGGAGTTGCCGCGCCGCAACGGCGAACCGAAGCCGCGCTCCCCCAGTTCGCCGACCTGACGCCGCGGGAACGGCTGGAGCGACTCGACGAGGCCGCCACCCAGTACGTCGAAACCCAGCGGCCCGCGAACACGCTCAAGGCCTACGCACAGGACTGGAAGATCTGGCAGGACTACACGGCCGATCTCGGCATCCCGCTGCTGTCGGGCACGGCAGGGGCGTTGACCGGCTTCGTCGTCTGGCTGGAACAGGGGCGGGTGCTTCGACCAAGCGAGCCTGGCGCCGGGCAAGCCGGGGTGTGGCGAGCCGCTCCCGCCGCGCCGTCGACGATCGAGCGGCGGCTGACCGGGGCGATCGCCGGGCTGCGGGACCACCGCGTGCACGTCGATCCCGAGGCGAGCCGGGCCGCGTGGCAGGCACTCAAGGGCTACCGTCGGCGGCTCGCGCAGGCGGGGACCGAAATCGGGCGAGGCAAAGCCACCATGGTCACGCTCGCCGACCTGCGAGCGATGTCGAGGGCGTGCCCGGAAACCCTGGCGGGGCGACGCGATCGGGCGATGTTGCTGATCGGGTTCCCGATCGCGGCGCGATGCTCCGACCTGGCGAATCTGCTGGTCACGGACGTCAAGCAGATCGATGGCCGCGGACTCGAGGTCACCGTCCGACACGGGAAGAGCACCGGTGAGATGGCGATCCCTCGGCGGGACAACGTGGACACCGATCCGGTGCGGGCGTGGCGGGCCTGGCGTGAGGCGGCCGGGATCAGCGAGGGCGCGGCGTTCCGGCGGATCGACCGGCACGGGAATCTGTCCGAGTATGGGCTGACCACCACGGGCACCAATCAGATCCTCACGCGCGCGGGCGAGCGCGCGAACCTGCCCTACGCGGTCACCGGGCACTCGCTGCGGTCGGGGTTCGCCACCGAGGCGCGCCGGGCAGGCGCCGATGATGTGGCCATCGCCGACCAGGGGCGCTGGGTTCGGGGCAGCAGGGCGCTCTACGAATACATCCGGCGTGTTGACCGCTGGGATGACAACGCCGCCGGAGCGCTGGACCTCTGACCGGGACTCGAATACGCATCGTTTCTGATGTATCGTTTTCGATGTGAAGGCCGGTGAGCTTTACCTGCTCGGGAAGCACCTGATGGAGCTCGCCTCCCACGGGATGCGCGATGACGCCGATCCCGAGGTGCCGGAGATCTTCCTTGTGCTGATCTCGGTGATCGTCGAAGCGCCTGGGCTGTCGATCAGCGAGCTGACCGCGCGCAGCGGGTTCGCACAGAGTCACGTCTCGGCCGCTGTCGCGCAGCTGCGGGAACAGGGCGCGGTGGAGACACGACCCGACCCGGCGGATCGGCGGCGCACGCTGATCACACCGGTCGAGGGGCTGGTCACGGCTGTGGCGCAACGGCAGCAGCGCGATGCCGAGCAGATTCTCACCGTGGCACTGGCCGAGCTCGATCCGGACGTCAAGGCGGTCGCCGGCCGGGCGGCCAGGCTGGCTCAGGCAGCGGACGAGCTGTATCGGCTGCTGACCGCGAGGGCGTTGGGCGTGAGTGGGGAGTCCGCGCTGATGCCGTTGCGCTCACTGGCCGAAGAGGCGACGGCCAAACCGAAGAACTAGGGGGAATCACATGGACTACCCGTTCACGGGCACGGAGCCGATGCGCTGCCCGCCGGAATTCGCCAGACGGCAGGACGAGGAACCCGTCAGCCGGGTGCGGCTCGCGAGCGGTGAAGAGGTTTGGCTCGTTGCCCGCTACGCCGACATCCGCGTGCTACTGGCCGACCAGCGGTTCCGGCCGTGGCTTCCCGGCACGCCCGATACCGGCGCCGGGGGTCTGCTCTTCACCATGACCGGACCTCAGCACACCCGGTTGCGGCGCATCGCCGCGAAGGCGCTGAGCCCGCGGCGGGTGGAGCTGCTGCGGCCGCGGATCGAACAGCTCGCGAAAGAACTGGCCGCCGACCTGATCGGGCGGGGACAGCCCGCGGATGTGCTGGCGGGGTTTGCGATCCCGTTCGTGCTCGCGGTGCTGAACGAGCTGCTCGGTGTGCCCGTCTCGGCTCGTGATGACCTGCGGACCTGGGTGGATGGCACCGTCGCGGTGTTCACCGCACCGAACTACGAGGAAATGGCCGAAGCCGCACAGAAGCTGGGCGGCTTCTTGGCGGAACTGGTCGAGGCGAAGCGGAACGCACCCGGCGACGACCTGCTGACGGCGTTGATCCAAGCGCGCGACGACGATGGCGACGCGTTGAGCGCGGACGAGGTCACACAGCTGGCCTTCGCGGTCGTGATCGCCGGGTACGTGCCGCCCGCGAACGCGTTGGCGCAGGCCGTGTTGCGGCTGGCGGTCGAACCGGATCTCCCCCGCGAGCCCGGCTTGATGCCCGCGCTGGTCGAGGAACTCCTGCGCCAGGATCAGGGCTCGGCCGCCGATCAGGGGCGGGTGGCCGTCGAGGACGCCGACATCGGCGGAGTGCCGATCCGCGCGGGCGAGTTCGTGCTCGCCGCGCTGCGGGCAGGCAATCACGATACGCGGCGGTTCCCCGAGCCCGACGTGGTCGATCTCGGTCGGACGCCAGGGCATCTCACGTTCGGACACGGGCCGCATCATTGCCTCGGTGCGGCGCTGGCCCGGCTGGTGCTTCAAGCCGGTGTCACCGCGCTGCTCGACGCCGCGCCGCGGTTGCGGCTGGCCGTGCCGGTCGAGGAACTCGGCTGGCGCCGGATGTTCCTGACCTTGCAGGGTCCGGTCAGCGTGCCGATCCGGTGGTGACCATCCGCGCGGATAGAGGTACGCCCGTTCTGCTGCGCTGAAGGCTGCACGATGATCGAGCGATCGAACCTGCCATGGCGGGAAGGCCAGACCCTCCGCGTCGACATCGGCAAAAGTGTCACCATCGACGGCCGCGAGTGGCGGAACGCTCAGTAATAGACGCGCAGGTCCGGCCACACCTGCGACCACGGTTTCGGCGGCCGGGCGCACAACGCGATGCGCGTGCCCTGCTCGTCGTTGTCCAAGCCCAGGCCGTTGTCGTGGACCGCGACCACGCGGCAGTCACGGAAACCGCGGCGAGCCGCTGCTTCCTCCGCGAAGCCGACCAGGAGCACCGGGCCGGTCTTCGTGTCCGAGGGCGGGCCCCAGTCGTAGTAGGACATGTGGCCGGAGTACGGCTGCGGCAAGCCGAAATTGCCGCCGTAACGCTCGACGGCGGCCGCCTGGCCGTAGTTCGACGTGAAGATGACCGCGCCGCTCCGCTGACCCGGCGGGATCTGCTCCCAGGCATGGGCGACGGTCGCCGTGAACCCCGGCCAGCCGACCTGCTCCCCCTGCTCCTTGTTCAGCGCCATGATCGGGCCTGCCAAGGAGCTCGCCGGGACGATCGGCAACCCGATCAGCAGCGAACCCGGGAGAGCCGCCACCGCCAAGACCGCCGCGATGATCACCCTGGACCTGCGGTCGATCCAGCCGAGGATGGGTTCGGCGCCCGCCGCGGTCAGCAGGATCAGCAGCGGCACCGAGTAGTACGGCTTTCCGCCGATCAGCAGCAACACCACGCACAGCACGGGATAGCTCAGCGCGACCGCGCGCAGCTTCGGCGTGCGCCACAGCCGGACCAGGCCCGAGAGCCACACCGGCACCAGCATGGGCGACAGGTACACCAGCTGCAGCGGCACGAAGGTCAGCCGGTTCTCCGTGCCGTCGTCGCGGCTGATGCCCTCCGCGACCGTGAGCAGCGGGAAGCCGTGGACTGCCTGCCAGATGAACGACGGGGCCGCGATCACCACCGCGATACCCATGCCCGCGGCGAGCCAGGCGCTGCGGAACACCGAGCGCGGCCCCACCGCCAGCACCGCGATGC
Organism: Amycolatopsis sp. NPDC059657; assembly: GCF_042734395.1. Lineage (NCBI taxonomy): Bacteria > Bacillati > Actinomycetota > Actinomycetes > Pseudonocardiales > Pseudonocardiaceae > Amycolatopsis > Amycolatopsis sp. NPDC059657. The sequence goes on from NZ_JBHWEB010000008.1 coordinate 69,875, forward strand.
CGAGCGCGAACAGCAGCAGGAGCACCAGCCATTTGTTCGTCAGGCCGATTCCTGACGCCAGCCCGAGCGGCAGCCACCAGCGGCCGTCGCCGGTGCGCAGCAACCGGATCGCCAGCAAGCCGATGAGCAGCCAGATGACCATGTCCACGGTGTTGGTCGACACCATGTGCGACATCAGCAGCACGAAGGCGGACAGCGCGGTCGTCGCGGCGGCGAGCAGCTGGGGCCCTCGGCCCCCGCCGAGTTCCCTCGCGATGAACGCGGCCAGCACGACCGTCATCGCGCCCGCCAGCGTCGCGATCACACGCAGGCCCGCGGGGTCGCTGCCGAACACGTCCGTGGCGATCCTGGCCAGCCACGGCGTGAGCGGCGGCTGGTCCACGTAACCCCAGGCGAGCCGGTCGCCCGCGGCGACGAAGTACAGCTCGTCGCGGTGGAAGCCGTAGCCGCCGGACAACGCCGTCAGCACCACCACCTGGACGGCGACGAACGCGCCCACCAGCCCACCCTCGAAACGTGGCAATTCTTCGTCCACAGCGGACCTCCCCAGGTTCCGTCGGATCCTAGGGCACCCCCGCCGTCCACCGGCTCCGTGGCACGCTGTCCAAAACCGGAGTCGCCATTCGTCGGACAGGTAACCGAACCTCACAGGAGATCCGATGACTGAAACACTCAAGGTCCCCGGCGCCACGCTGCATTACGACGTCAGCGGCACGGGGCCGGTCCTGCTCTGCATCCCCGGCGGACCCGCCGACGCGGGCGCGTTCGACAGCGTCAAAGACCTGCTCGCCGCGCACTACACCGTGGTCACCTACGACCCGCGAGGCCTTTCGCGCAGCACGTTCGACGACGAGCCACAGGACACCGGCATCGGCGAGTTCGCCGAGGACGCGCACCTGCTGCTGGCCGCGCTGGGCGACGAGCCCGCGTATGTGTTCGGGAGCAGCGGTGGCGGGCTGGTCGGCCTCGAACTCGCCGCCCGGTATCCCGGGCAGGTGCGCAAGGTGTTCGCGCACGAGCCTCCCGCGACCTACCTGCTGCCCGAGCACGACCCGGCGTTCACGCAGGAGGTCTATGACACCTACCGAGCCGAAGGCGTGATGGCCGCGATGGGCAAGTTCGTCGCCAGCGCCGGGCTGGAGAACACCGCGCCACCGCCCGGCGAACCCAGTCCAGAAGCCCAGGCCGCGTTGGGGCGCAACATGGACTTCTTCCTCGGCCACATGTGGCTGCCGATCGGGCGCCACACCGTGGACACCGCCAAGCTCGCCGGGCAGCCACTGGTGATCGGGATCGGCGAGACGGCCAAGGGACAGCTCGCCTACCGGGCCGCCGTCGCGCTCGCCGAGCAGCTCGGCGTCGAGCCGGTCGTGTTCGCCGGCGACCACGCCGGGTTCGGCGGCCACTCCGGCGAGTTCACCGAGCAACTGCACGCGGTGCTCACCAATCCATGACGCCCTGAGCGCAGGACGCGGCGCGCGCGGTGAGCAGCGCGCGCTCGCGTTCGTTCTTCGTCATCGCGGCGGCCCGGTCGAACTCGGACCGGGCGTCGGCGAACCGGCCGAGCTTCGCCAGCAGGTCGCCGCGCACGCTCGGCAGCAGGTGGTAGTTCTTCAGCGACGGGTCGTCGACGAGCTGGTCGGCGAGTTCGAGGCCGACCGCGGGGCCGTACGCCATCGCCAGCGCGACCGCGCGGTTGAGCTCGACGACCGGCGACGGCACCGCTTCGGCGAGCTTGTCGTAGAGCGCGGCGATGCGTTCCCAGTCAGTGTCCTTGGCGCGGCGGGCCTGCGCGTGGCACGCGGCGATCGAGGCTTGCAGCACGTACGGGCCTTCGCCGCCCAGCGCGACGGCACGTTCGAGTGCCTGGAGACCACGGCCGATGAGCAAGTAGTCCCAGCGGGCGCGGTCCTGGTCGAGCAGCAGCACCGGCTCGCCGTCGGCGCCGGTGCGGGCGCGGGCCCGTGACGCCTGGATCTCCAGCAGTGCGATCAGGCCGTGCACCTCGGGTTCCTTCGGCGCCAGGCCGGCGAGGATCCGGCCGAGGCGCAGCGCGTCCTCGCAGAGCGCGGGCCGCATCCAGTCGTCACCCGCGGTCGCGGAGTAACCCTCGTTGAACACCAGGTAGACGACTTCGAGCACCGACGAGAGCCGGGGCGCGAGCTCGGCGCCCTCGGGTACTTCGAACGGCACGCCCGCGTCGGCGAGCGTCTTCTTCGCGCGGACGATGCGCTGCGCCACGGTCGACTCCGACGCGAGGAACGCGCGGGCGATCTCCGGCGTGCTCAGCCCGCACAGCAGCTTCAACGTGAGCGCGACCCGTGCTTCCTTCGACAGCACCGGGTGACACGAGACGAAGACCAGTCGCAGCAGGTCATCGCTGATCGTCGCGGTGAGCTCGGGTTCCGGTTCGTCCTCGAGCTCGTTGGCGAGCAGCGCGTACTTGCGGCGCAGGTTCTCGTTGCGGCGGATCTGGTCGATCGCGCGCCGCTTCGCGATGGTCATGAGCCAGGCGCCCGGATTACGCGGGACGCCCGACTCAGGCCATTGCTCGAGTGCCGCGACCAGCGCGTCCTGCGCGAGTTCCTCGGCAAGGCCCACATCGCGGACCAGGCGGGCGAGACCGGCGATGAGCCTGGCCGATTCGATGCGCCACACCGCGTCGATCGCGCGGTGGGTATCGGTTGCCGTCACGGCGAGCCATCAGATCACCGATCAGGCCGCGACGGCAACCGGTCTTTCCACCGGCTCGCTCAGGAACCGACCGGCTTCTCGTGCTCCGCGCGCCACTGGGCCTCCTTCTCGACGACCTCCTGCGGCACCGCGCCCTCCGGCAGGTCGTCGACGCTGAACACCCGGCGGACCTCCAGTTCGAAGCCTTCACCGAACGGCGCGCGCTGCGCCCACTCGATGGCCTCCTCGCGCGACTTGACCTGCAGCAGCCAGAACCCGGCGAGCAGCTCCTTGGTCTCGGTGAACGGGCCGTCGGTCACGGTGGTCTTGCCGTTGCCGTCGTAGCGGACCTTGAGGCCGTGCGAGCTGGGTGCCAGGCCTTCGGCGGCGAGCATGACGCCCGCGTTGATGAGCTCCTCGTTGTACTTGTTCATCGCCTCGAACACCTCGGGGCCCGGCATGGTGCCTGCCTCGGTGTTCTCGTCGCCCTTGACCAGGAACATGTAACGCATGGCTTCTCCTCGACGTACGGAGCGGGTCTTCCCGCCTGCTCTCTGCCTACGCGTCGAACAGCCCCCAGAGCTTTCGACACACCGCCCGAAGATTTCTCCGGGCCAGTATTCGACGTTGACCCTGACACAGTGCGAGGTCGTAGAACAGCGGTATGGAGGAACTGAACATGCGGATCGAAGACCGGCCTGAGCAGCACTACGTGGCGATCAAGCGGACGATCTCGATGACCGACTTCCCCGAGATCGCGGACAAGCTTCCCGTGGTGATCGGCTGGCTGGCCGGGCGCGGGATCGCACCGGCGTCGGCGCCGTTCTTCAAGTACAACTCGCTGGAAATGCCGGATCGGCTCGAGGTAGAGGCCGGCGTCCCGGTCGCCTCGGCGGTCGAGGGTGAGGGCGAGATCTTCGCGGGCGTGCTGCCGTCCGGGCGCTACGTGGTCCACACCCATCACGGTCACCCGGACAAGCTGGCCGACGCCACGGGCAAGCTTCTCGCGCAGGCCGCCGAGCAGGACCTGCGCTGGGATCTCACCGAGCGCGACGGCGTCGAGGTCTGGGCGGCCCGCCTCGAGGTCTACAAGACCCACCCCGCCGAGCAGCCCGACTGGAACAAGTGGGAGACCGACCTCGTCTTCAAGCTCGCCGGCTAAAGGGGTCGTGACGGTTCTAAGAGCCTGTCTGTGATCCCGGTCGTGGGTATGGGTCGGGCCTCTGCTAGTGATCTTGACACCACATCGCGATCATTCCCAGCAGAGGCCCGGTCTCCCTTTGTACTCGATCATCGATCGGCCCACGTCAGTGGGCCGCCGTAGGCGTCGTTACCCCTCGGACACCACGGACGCGGAGTGGGCGCTGCTGGCGCCGTTGCTGCCGCGCCCGGCGTGTGAGACCGCGGCGGGTGGCCGCCCGGAGAAACATCACCGCCGCGCGATCGTCGACGCGTTGCGATATGTCACCGACAACGGCATCAAATGGCGTGCCCTGCCGACAGACTTCCCGCCCTGGCAGACCGTGCACGGATTCTTCACCCGCTGGTCCAGAACCGGGGTGTTCGAGAAGATCCGCGACCGGCTACGCGAGAAGATCCGGCTGCGCGCGAAAAGGAACCCGGCGCCGTCCGCGGCGGTGATCGACTCCCAATCGGTCAAGGCCGCCGAGACCGTCGGACGGCCCAGCCGGGGTTACGACGGCGGGAAGAAGATCGACGGCCGCAAACGCCACATCGCCACCGACACCCAAGGCCTACTGCTGGTCGTGCTGGTCACCGCCGCGAACCTGCAAGACCGCGCCGCCGCCCGGCTGCTGCTACCCGCCCTGCACGCCGTCCAACGCGGTGTGAGCTGGATCTGGGCCGACGGCGGCTACACCAGCGCCGACCTCGTCGACTGGGCGCAGAAAACCCTGCGGATCACCCTCGACATCGTCAAGAAAATCGTCGGACAGAAAACCTTCGTCATCCTGCCCCGACGCTGGGTCGTCGAACGCACCTTCTCCTGGATCACCCAAGCCAGACGCAACGTCCGAGACTACGAACGCCTCACCGACCACTCCGCGGCATTCATCAACCTCTCCATGATCACTATGATGACCAGGCGCCTGACCCGCGAAAAGCGGGCCAAGACCACCTAGACAGGTTCAAAGACTGGCTCTAACCGTCGGGAACACTCACGACCCCTTGCGCCCATTCGGCCGTTGTCCCCTGCCTGCCGCCATGGTCGGATGCTCGCCATGAATCGGTCCAGAGTCGTACCGGCCGCCCTGCTCATCCTGCTGGCGTCCGTCACGCCGCCCGCCTACGCCGACCCGCCGTCCGGGCCTGGCGCGACCTCGCACTTCGGGCTCGCCCGCAAGGACTGCCTCGGCACCGCACGCACCACCGCCAGCAAGGTCTGGTTCACCGTCGCCGGCGGCGTGCTGTCCGACGTCTACGCGCCCGCGATCGACAACACCAACGTCGAGTCGCTGCAGTTCATCGTCACCGACGGGCGCACCTTCACCGACCTGCAGAGCCGCGACACCACCTACACCGTGCGCACCACCGCGGGCGGCATGGCCTGCGAGATCACCAGCACCGCCCGCGACGGGCGCTACCGGCTGGTCACCGAATACCTGACCGACCCCGCGCGGGACAGCGTCGTCCTGCGCACCCGGCTCGACCCGCTGCGCGGCGCCGGTGACCTCAAGCTCTACGTCCGCTACGACGCCAGCATCAACGGCAACGGCGGTGGCGGGCAGGCCAACGGCGGCGCGGACGACGCGTCCGTCGACGCCGAGACCACCGCGCTGGTCAGCAGTGACCCGGTCACCGAAAGCAGCGCGCCCGAGCGTGACTACGGCGTCCCGCTGGCGGGCGCGCTCAGTGCCGACCGTCGCTTCCTGGCCACCAGCAGCGGTTTCGCCGGGACCCCGTCCGATGGGCTCGCCCAGCTCGACACCGCGCGCAAACTCACCGACACCACGCCGTCGGTGTCGCACGGCAACGTCGTGCAGACCGCGCAGCTCGACGTCGAACCACACCGCCCGGTGACGCTGTCGCTCGGTTTCGGGCGTACCGCGGCCGCCGCGGTGGCGGTCGCTGGCGACAGTGTCCGCACCCCGTTCCACGAGCTGCAGCGCCGCTACGCCGACGGCTGGCGTGCCTACGACGCCAGGCTCAAGCCGGTGCACGGCAGCGACCGCGAGGCCTACTACCACGCGGTCAACGTCCTGAAAGCCAGTGAGGACAAGACTTTCCCCGGCGCGGTCGTCGCGTCGCTGGGCAGCCCGTGGGGTCAGGCGGTCAGCGCGGGCGACGCGCCGGGCGGCAAGCCGGTGTACTTCGGGTCCTACCGCGAGATCTTCGCGCGTGACCTCTACGAAAGCTTCTCAGGGCTGCTCGCCGCCGGTGATCTCGACACCGCGCGCGCCACGGTGAACTGGCTGTTCAGCAAGCAGCAGCAGCCGGACGGCCGGTTCCCGCGCAACTCGATGCTCAACGGCAAGAAAGCCCCGGACTCCGGCGGTGACCAGCTCGACGAGAGCGCCTACCCGATCCTGATGGCGCTGCAGGCCGGGCTCGACCGCGACAAGTCGTTGTACGACAAGCACATCCGCGGCGCGGCGGACTTCGTCGTCGCGCACGGGCCGTCGTTCGGCTCGGAGCGATGGGAGGAGCAGGGCGGGTACTCGCCATCGACCATCGCGGCCGAGATCGCCGGGCTCGTCGCGGCGGGCACGATCGCCGACCGCAACGGCGATCCCGCCCGCGCCCGCGTCTACCGGGCCACGGCCGACCACTTCCAGCGGTCCATCAAGGGCTGGACCGTCACCTCGACCGGCCCGTACGCCGACGGCCGCTATTTCCTCAGGCTGACCAAGAACGGCGACCCGAACTCGGCCGTCGAGTACAACCTCGGCAACGGCTCGGTCAACGCCGACCAGCGCGCGATCATCGACGCCGGGTTCCTCGAACTGACCAGGCTCGGCGTGCTGCCCGCCGACGACCCCGACGTCCAGCGCTCGCTCGCCGTCGTCGACCAGGTGATCAAACGCGACACCCCCGCCGGGCCCGGCTGGTACCGCTACGGCACCGCGACGCCGGGCAGCGAAGACGGTTACGGCGACTGCTATGAGCCGGACCCGACGGCCTGCGCGCCGAGCGGAAAGCCTTGGCCCAGCGGCAATGTCGGCTCCGGGCACCTCTGGCCGGTGCTCGCGGGCGAGCGTGGAGAGCAGCAGCTGCAGACCGGAGACCGGCGCGGCGCCGCGAGCCTGCTCAAGGCGATGCGCGACCAGACGAGCGGCACCGGGCTGGTGCCCGAGCAGATCTGGGAGAACCCGGCGGTGCCCGCGTCGCCGTTCGGCACCGATCCGGCGACCGCGTCGATCGGCTTCAAGCCGGGCGAGTCCGTCGGCTCGGCCTCGCCGCTGAGCTGGGCCCAGTCGCAGTACGCCCGGCTCGCCCGCGGGCTCGACGAAGGTCGCCCGGTCGAGCAGCCCGCAGAGGTCCGCGCCCGCTACACCCGTGCGCCCGGCACGCTCGCGGTCACTGTCACGGCGCCCGCGAACGTCTCGACGCCGACGACCACGGTCACCGGGTCCGCGCCGGCGGGCAGCGCGGTCGAGGTCGCGGCGACCGCGACCGACGCGGGCGGTGCGACCACCGTCGTGAGCACCCAGGCGGACGCGGCGGGTGCGTTCAGCGCCGTCGTGCCGACACCGCTCGGCGCGACCGTCGTGACCGCGACGGCGTCCAAGGGCCGCGACACCGGGTACGCGCAGCGGGTGGTGACCTCGGACTTCGTCACCGGCACCGTGCTGCTCGACGTCACCGATCCCGACCACGACGACAACGGGCCAGGCACCTTCACCTACCCGACCGCGGGTGACTTCCACGATGGCGCGTTCGACATCCAGCGGTTCCAGGTGATCGACTCCGGTGCGACGCTGGTGCTGCGCACCCAGCTGCGTGACCTGAGCCCGACCTTCGGCTCCTCGTTCGGCGCGCAGCTGCTCACGGTGTACGCGCGGGACCCGGCCGCGGCGCGCACGTCGACGGCCGCGCCGTTCGCGAGCCGCCGGTACGGCATCGCCGCGCAGGACGCGTGGAGTTCGATGATCGAGGTGCAGGGCTTCGCCGACCCGGTCTTCACCGACGCGTCCGGTGCCCGGCCCGGCACCGCGTCCGTGCAGGCCAGTCAGGGTTCGCGCTACATCTCGATCAGCGTCCCGAAAGCGGCGTTCGGCACCCCCGGCCCCGGCTGGAAGTTCGCGGTGGTGCTGACCGGCCAGGAGGGCAACAGCCCCGACCAGGCACGCGGCTTCACGCCGACGGCAGGCGCCTACTCGTTCGGCCTGTGCGCGGCGGGCGGTGCCGTACCGATCTGCGCGATCGATCCGTCCACCGCCCCGAAGGCGATGGACATCCTCACCCCGCCGGGAACCACCCAGGCCGAGATCCTCGACCCGACCCGAGGCCCGGTCGCGATCCGCGCACTCACGATCTAGAAGGTCGTGAGTGGTATGACCGGTTCTAACCGGCCATACCACTCACGACCCCAGCTTTCGCCTGATCAGAGCCGCGGTCCGTCGTTCATCTGGGGTGCCGTCTCGGTCGGCCTCCTCGCACGCGTCCAGCAGCTCAAGCCTGACCTGAACGGTGTCCGGGTGCTCCGCCCCGAGCGCGGCTTCCGAGAACTCAAGTGTCTCCTCCAACAGCTCGAGCGCGATCACCGTTCCGGAGGCTCGGAGCGCGTCCGCCAGCGCGCAAGCCGTGCGCAGCGCCATCGGATGATCAGGCCCCACCGTGGACACCAGCTCGGCCAGCGCCTCCTCGAGCGCCTCCGCCTCCTCCTTCGCCAAGCCGATCTTGCCCAGCTGCATCCGCGCGTTGAGCACGTCCTCGCTCGCGCGGCGGGTATCCGGATGGCCAGGTCCGAGCACCCGCTTGAGATGCGCCTGCGTCTGCCGCAGCAACGCTAGCGCCGCCACCGGGCGGCCGACCGCGAGATAGGCCTCGCCCACCCGCTGGCGCAGCCACAGCGTGGCGACGTCATCGGCGGGCAGCACCAGCTCGTGCGCGGCGAGCACTTCCTCGTAGACGGGCAGCGCGAGATCGGGACGGTCCGCGCTCCAATACCGCTCGGCCTTCCGAAAGTGCCCGCGGCGCAGTTCGGGGTGCTCGTCCAGCCGGGACGGCGGCGGCTCCGGCCAGGTCTCCTGCGCCTCCGCGACCGCCGCTTCCGCCTGCGCCACGAGCGCGGCGGTCTTCTTGTCGAAGCCGTACGGGTTGCGCCCGTCCGGCACCTCGCGCCCGACGTAGCGGGAACCGCCCACCCAGATGATCCGGTAGCTGCGCATCGGCCAGATCGGAATCCAGAGCAGGCAGAAGTACAGCCGTTTCACGACCGAGCCACACCTCGGGCAGCGATCGGCCGCACCGTAGAGGCACGTGCCGATCCCGTTCACGGTCTGCGTGTCCGGCGCGCGCGACGCGATCGTCCCGTCGGTGCACGGCCCGCAGAACGGATAGACACCCTGCCTGTCTGTCACCCGCGCAGCGTAGGAGCCCGGCTCCGGGAGCGGTCCCGGCTACTCGACCGGCGCGAGCGCGGGCCGCTTCGCGGTGACCGTGTCGCCGGAGGACTCCCCACGCAGCCGCCGCTGGACCCACGGAAGCGCGTACGCCTTCGCCCAAGCGACGTTCTCCCGGCGCCGCGTACGCGGGTCGACGGTCTCGCGCGGCCCGAGGTCGGCCGGCTTGAGCGAGTGCGGCGCGCCGAGCGCGTCGAGTACCGCGACGGCGACCTCGGTGTGGCCGAGATCGTTGAGGTGCAGCCGGTCGGCCGACCACAGCCGCCGGTCACGCAGGGGCCGCATCGCCCACATGTCCACCAGCGTCGCGCCATGACGCGCGGCCATCAGCCGGACATGCTCGTTGTAGATCGCGACCCGGCCCCGCATCTTGCGGAACAACGCGTCCTCGACCCCGTCGACGCCGGTGAACAGCACCACCTTCGCGCCGGACTCGACCAGCCGCGCGACACCCTTGTCGTAGTCCTCGAGCAGCCCGTCGATGTCGACCTTCGGCCGCATCAGGTCATTGCCACCCGCGTAGAAGGTGACCAGGTCGGGACGCAGATCGAGAGCGGGCTCCAACTGCTCGGCGAGGATCTGGCCCGCCAGCTTCCCGCGGACCGCGAGGTTCGCGTAGAGGAAGCCCGGCGTGTGCACCGCGAGTTCCTCCGCCACGCGATCGGCCCAGCCGCGCACCCCGTTCGGGTAGCGGGGGTCCTCGTCTCCGACGCCCTCGGTGAAGGAGTCGCCGATACATACTAAGCGTCCGCTCATGCCTCTACTTTAGATCGTCACTCCGGCGGCGCTACGCGGGCCTGAAGAACGCGACGATGTCGTCCACCAGCAGGTCAGGCACCTCCATCGCCGCGAAGTGGCCCCCGGCACCGGCTTCGGTCCAGCGGGCGATCTTGTTGTCGCGTTCGGCGAGGCGGCGCAGCGAAGGGTCGTTGGGGAAGACCAGGTTCGCGCTCGGCACCAGCGACTGCGAAGGCGCCCAGCCCGCCAGGCCCTCGTAGTACATCCAGCTCGACGTCGCTGCCGTGCCGGTGAGCCAGTACAGCGTGACGTTGGTGAGCAGCTGGTCGCGGTCGACGGCGTCCTCGGGCCGGTCGGCGGCCGCGTCGGTCCAGTGCTTGAACTTCTCGACGATCCACGCGAGCTGTGCGACCGGTGAGTCGGTGAGCCCGTACGAGAAGGTCTGCGGGAGCTTGCCGAGGATCTCCGTGTGCAGGAACGCGCCGCTCTCCATCAGCTCGCCCATCCCGGCGAACCCCGCCTGCTCGGCCTCGGTCAGCTCGCTGAAGTCCGACGGGAAGCCGAGGCCGCCGGTGAGGTGCACGCCGGTCACGCGCTCCGGGCAGAGCCGCGCGAGCGTCGGCGAGATGAGTGCGCCCGCGTCGTTGCCGTGTGCGCCGAAACGGTCGTAGCCGAGTTCGGTCATGAGGTCCGCCCACATCCGGGCGACGCGTTCGAGCGACCAGCCGGTCTCGCGGGGCGCCTCGGAGAAACCGAAGCCTGGCAAGGACGGCGCGACGAGGTGGAAGTGCTCGCCGAGCGGGCCGAGTATCCGGGTGAACTCGGCGATCGAACCCGGCCAGCTGTGGGTGAGCAGCAGGGCGGGTGCGTCGGGGTCCGCGCAGCGCGAGTGGATGAAGTGGACGGTGTAGCCGTCGATTTCCGTTGTGTATTGGGGAAACTCGTTGAGCTTGCGTTCGTGCGAGCGCCAGTCGTAGCCGGTCCGCCAGTACTCGGCGAGCTCGCGGAGGTAGTCGACGGGCACGCCACGGCTCCAGCCGTCACCGGGGATCTGGCGTGGCCACCGGGTCGCGGCGAGGCGCTGGTTGAGATCGTCGAGGTCGGCCTGCGGGAATGCGATGCGGAAAGGGTTCATGTGGATGAAGTTAGAGGCCTAGTAGGACAGGTCATGTCCTAGTTGCGGTCGAGGCACAGCACGAGATTCGTCCGCTTCGGTCCCTCGATGAGATCGACCTGGCGGTAGCCCCAGCTCGCGTAGACGGCCCTGGCGACCTCCGCGGCCGGGCGGGCCCACAGCACGACCTGGCGTTCGGGGCGGCCGTCGAGCAAGGCGTCGTGCAGCTTGCGCGCGATGCCGTGACGGCGCCAGTCCCGGTGCACACCGAGTTCCGCGACGCCGTAGCCGCGTTCGCGCAGGCCGGACCACCACGACGTGCCCGGCTCGAGGACGTGGCCGATCGTGAAACCGGCCAGTTCGCCGGTCTCCGCGCGGGCGAGCACCAGCCGGAAGCCCGGTTCGGCTGTCAGCTCGGGCCACTCCGCGACGAACTCGTCGGTGTCGGCCTGGGTGTCGTGGTACGGGGCCTCCGCGAACACCGCGACATAGAGCGCGAGCAGTTCCTCGGACAACGACACCGTGCCGTCGTGCACCTCGATCTGGACCATTTCGCCAATATAGGACAGGAAACGTCCTAGACGCCTGGCATTATCCGGCCATGACCGACACTCCCGCCCGGCTGCTGAACCTGCTGTCGCTGCTGCAGACCCCGCGCGAGTGGCCGGGCAGCGAGCTCGCGGAGCGGCTCGAGGTGAGCACCAGGACCATCCGCCGCGACATCGACCGCCTGCGCGAACTCGGCTACCCGGTCGAGGCGTCCATGGGAGCCGAGGGCGGCTATCGGCTCGTCGCGGGCACCGCGATGCCGCCGTTGCTGCTCGACGACGAGGAAGCCGTCGCGATCGCGGTCGGCCTGCGGACCGCCGCCGGGCAGGCCATCGCCGGCATCGAGGAGGCTTCGGTCCGCGCGCTGGCGAAGCTCGAGCAGGTGCTGCCATCGAGGCTGCGGTACCGGGTCGGCGCGCTCGGCACGGCGACGATGGCGGTCGCCACCACGGGCGCCGCGGTCGACCCCTCGGTGCTGACGCTGCTCGCCGGCGCCATCGCCAACCGCGAGCGCGTCCGTTTCGGCTACCGCGACGCCAAACGGCACACCGAGCCGTATCGGCTGGTCGCGTCCGGACGGCGCTGGTACCTCGTCGCGTTCGACCTCGACCGCGACGACTGGCGCACCTTCCGCGCCGACCGGGTCATCGAGCCGTTCCCGACCGGCGCCCGCAGTACCACCCGCGACCTGCCCGCCGAGGACGCGGCGACGTTCGTCATCGACAAGATGTACTCGTCCGCGCCCACCTACGCGGCCGTCGCCACCGTCCACGCCCCGCGTGACGAGGTGGCCGCCCGCTTCGGTGACCTCCCCGTCGAGCTGGAGACCGTCGACGAGCGCACCTGCGTGCTGCGCAGCCACAGCGACACCATCGAATGGCTCGCGATCCGGCTCATCCTGCTCGGCTGCGCGTTCGAAGTCCACGAACCACGCGAGCTCGCCGAATATCTGCGTACGTTGGGTGCCAGAATGACCAGGGCGGCCGGAGGGACGACATGATCGAGATCGGCAGGCTGGTGGCCGCGGACCGGCCCGAGTGGGAGAAGCTTTTCGCCGGGTACAACGAGTTCTACGGCCGGGAGCTCACCACCGAGATGGCCGACCGCGCGTGGACGGAGTTCGAGGCCGACATCCGCATGCACGCGCTCGGCGCGAAACTCGGCGGCTCGCTGATCGGGATCGCGCACTTCCTGGTGCACCCCAGCACGACTTCGCCGGACTCCTGCTACCTGCAAGACCTGTTCACCGCGCCGGAAGCACGTGGCATGGGCGCGGCGCGCGCGTTGATCGAGGCGGTGACCGAGCGGGCCGGCGCACGCGGCTGCGGCCGGGTGTACTGGTCCACCAAGGAGTCCAACGCGACCGCGCGCCGCCTGTACGACCGGATCGCCGACAACCGGGGCTTCATCCTGTACGACATCGCGCTCTAGCGGGCGCTCATTCCCCGGTAAAGCAGCAACACCAGCGCCGCCGTCTCGCACTGGCACCCGTCGATCCCGGTGATCCGCGGCTCGGGCGGGGCGCCGCGCTGGGGGATCAGCGTGCGCAGTGCGCGGTCTTCCTCGGCGCTGAGGCCTAGTGCCGTGGCGAGCACGTTCACCGTGTGCGGGTACGGCCGGCGGCGCACACCCCGCTCGAGCGAGCTGATCGCGTTGCTGCTCAATCCCGCCTTCTCCGCCAGCTGCTCCTGGGTCAGCCGCGCGCGCTCCCGTAGCCGCCGCAGCTCCAGCCCGAACCGTTCCTCCACCCGATACCCCCTGGTCGAAATGCCGGCCCACAGTCCAACCCGGACAGCGCGAACTGTGTAGGTGCCTGTGGGTGTTCCTTGGGGCAGATCAACTGGATGCTTCCCGTGATACATCCACCATCGAAGGGGAGCGATATGGGCAAGATCGTCAAGCGGGCGCTGGCCGTCGCCGCGGTGGCAGCGGGGGTGAGTGTCGCCGGGCCGGTTTCACAGGCGTCGGCGACCCAGGACTTCGTGACGCCGCGCTACCAGATGACCTGCTCGACCGGCACCACCGGAAGCACGGGCGCCTACTGGGGCTACGCCACCTGCTACTCGCCGTACGTGTCGAAGTGGAAGGTGCGCGTGAGCTGCAGCTTCGGTCTCAACCCCGAGAGCGTGTTCATCTACACCGACTCCAGCGACGGCTGGAAGACCCTCTACCCGACCTCCAGCTGCTACTGGGGCGTCAACTACGTCGAGGTCGTCGAAGGCGTGTAGACCTCGTAGACCTTTTAGACCTCAGTGCCGCCGCCGGTTCCCTGTCCCCCAGCATGGGAGCCGGCGGCCCTTTTAATCCCTTGCGAGCCCCTCGCCGCACCGGCTACCGTGCCGCCACGCCCTCAACCGGACGCGAGAAGGAGGTGGACCCCGTGATCACGCCAACGCAGATCATGCGCTTCCCACTCGCCTCGAGGGTGACGAGGACCTGACCCGGGGAGCGCACCGCTTCCTTGGAAGGACCTCCCTTGACCGATCTGGTCATCCGTCACCTCGCCGCGGGCGAGGAAGGACTCTTCGCTTCACTGCCCGACCCCGGGCTCGTCGGCTTCGGCGCATACCCGGAAACCTCGCTGCAGGCCATGACCGACCGCGGCGAACTGCGCCCCGAATGGTCGTGGATCGCGCTGCGCGACGACAAGGTCGTCGCGCGGGCGGCCTGGTGGGCCTATCCCGAGTCGGCCGAACCGTTCGCCTTGGCGTGGTTCGACTTCACCGACTTCGACGCCGCCGTCGCCGTGCTGCGGGCCGCTCCCCAACGGGCCGAATACTCGATCAAGCTGCCCGCCGGCTGGCGTGACGACCCGGCGGTCGCCGAAGCCGCCAACAGCAGGATCGCCGCGGCCACGGCGGCCGGGTTCGAACTGCTCGTCGAGCGCTATCTCTATCGGTGGACGCCGGGCTGTGGCCTGCCCGCTCGGCCCGGCAGGCTGGAATTCCGGCAGGAGCCGGACGACGAGGTGTTCCTCGACGTCTTCCGGCGTATCGCGAACGGCAGCCTGGACGCCCATGTCCAGCGGACGATCGCGGAATCCGGGCTCGAAGCGGCCGCGCGGGAAGACCTGGACATCATGCTGGGCATGCCGTCACCGCGTGAGTGGTGGCGGCTGGCCTACACGCCCGCAGGCGAGCTCGCCGGGCTGTGCCTGCCCAGCCGCAACCACGTCAATCCCGTCATCGGATACATCGGCGTGGTGCCGGAACATCGCGGGCACGGGTACGCCTACGACCTGCTGGTGGAGGCCACGCATCTGCTGGTGGCCGAGGGCGCGGACCGGATCATCGCGGCGACCGACGTGCCGAACGCCGCGATGGCCGCGACGTTCACCAAAGCCGGGTATCCGGTCGAGGCGCATCGGATCGATCTGATCTGAAGTGTGTGAGCGCCGTCCGGGTTCGCCCGGCCGGCGCTCACGGTAACTTGATCACGTGCTGGCGAGCCGGGTTCGCCGCGGGCGAGTTCGACCGGAATCGGTTCTCGCTGATCAGGCACATGTCGCTGGGCAACAGCTGCCGAGTTCGTAGCGGGTGTCATCCCAGGCCGGGATGACACCCGCTACGTCCCGGGTTTGAGGCCGGAGAACATGATCGCGACCGTGCGAGCGCGCAGCTCACGGTCGTCGCCGATGTGCTCGGCCGCGCGGGCCGCGCCGATCACCACGGGCAGCAGTTCGGCGACGCCCATGTCCTCGCGGACAGCGCCCGCGTCCTGCGCTCGCTTGAGCACCACGGTGAGCGCGGCCTTGAGCCGGGCGCCGACGACCGAACCGGTCTTGGGCGCCTCGACACCGGCGGCGGCGAGCGCGTCGCTGTAGGCGTTCTTGGCCGCGGACATCTCGATCCAGCCGCTGAGGAACTCGTAGAACGTGGCGCCGGGATCGTCCGCCTCGGCCGCGGCTTCCGCCTCCTCGGCGAACCGGTGCAGCCGGTCGATGAGGACCGCCTCGAGCAGCGCCTCTTTGGTCGGGAAGTGCCGGAAGACCGTGCCGACTCCTACGCCTGCCGCCTTGGCGACTTCTTCGGTGGGCGCCGAGGTGCCTTTCGCGGCGAAGACGGCTTCGGCGGCTTCGAGCACCCGCGCGCGGTTGCGGCGGGCGTCCGCCCGCAGCGGCTTCTCCTCGGTCACAACCGTAGATCGTATGCCTGTCAGACGGCGAGCGCGTCCAGAACCTGCTCCAGCGCACGCGGTACGCCGCTGCGCCAGCCGCCGCCCATGATCTTGTACGCCATCGCCTCGCCGGGATCGTCGAGGTCGAATCCGGCGTGGGTCAGGAACAGCCGGGTGCCGTTGCCTTCGGGTTCGAGGCGCCAGGTGACCGTCCACACCGGACCCCAGCGGATGCTCAGTGTCTTTTCCGGATCGGCGACCAGGACCTCGCACCGCACCGGGCCGCCGGGATGGTTCGCCGCCGGAACGGGCTCGGTGAGCAGCTCGAATCGGTGCCCGACGACCGGCCGGATGTCGTTCGGCATCTTCACCCAGCGCTCGAACAGCTCCGGCTCGGTCAGCGCCCGCCACACCTTGGCCGGTGGGTGCGCCAGGAACTGGTCGACTTCGATGGTGCTCACAAATCCTCCTCGTCCAGCAGGTCACGCAGGTTGGCGAGCTTCTCGCGCCAGAACCGCTCGTACGGGGTGAGCCATTCGGTCAGCCCGTGCAGTGGTTCCGGCTCCAACGAGTAGAAGCGGTGCCTGCCCTCCTTGCGTTCGCGCACGAGACCGGCGTCCCGCAGCACTTTCAGGTGTTCTGACAGGCTCGGCCGTCGCATGTCGAAGTGCCCGGCCAGCTCCCCGACGGGTTTGGGCCCGTCGAGCAGCAGCCGGAGCACTTCGCGCCGTACTGGACTGGCCAGCGCGGTGAAGACCTCATCGCTCACGCTCACCACTATAGGTAGGAGATCTCCTACCTATCAAGGCTCGAACCTCAGAGACTGAACGCAACCCCCTGCAGGATCACCACGATCACGAACACCACGGTGAACGCCAGGTCCAGCGACATCGCGCCGGCCCGCACCGGCGGCAGCAGCCTGCGCACCGGCCGGATCACCGGCTCGGTGACGGTGTGCGTCAGGCCGCGCGCCCGGTACGTCCACGACGGCAGCCGCCCGGCCAGGCTCACACTCCAGTCCAGGATGAGCCGCGCGATCAGCACGATCTCGAACAAGGTCAGCAAGACCCCCAGCAGATAACCCAGTGCGCTCATGGTGATCCTTTCGCCCGGTGACGCCAGTTTGCCCGCGCTTCCTAGGACCCGGCTGAGAAACCGCCGGGCACGCCGCAAAACCGGTCGTCCAATGGATTTCGCGGCTCTACGTTCGGGTCCATGCACGAGAACCACTGGTCGGACGGCGTCACCCGGATCGCGGTGCTCACCGGCGCCGGCATCTCCACCGACTCCGGGATCCCCGACTACCGCGGCCCCGAGGGCGTCTGGACGAAGAACCCGGACGCGGCGAGCCTGTTCACCTACGCCAACTACATGGCCGACGCCGAGGTGCGCCGCCGGTTCTGGCGCACGTACGTGGATCACGCCGCGTGGCGCGCGGAGCCGAACGACGCCCACCACGCGCTCGCCGGACTCGACGCGGCCGGGCTCGCGGTGCGGGTACTGACCCAGAACATCGACGGGCTGCACCGGCGCACCACACTCGCCGGACGCAAGGTGCTCGAACTGCACGGCTCGATGCGCTCGACCGTCTGCACACGGTGCGGCGCGAAGACGGCGACCGAAAGCGTGCTGGCCAGGATCCCGGCCGAGCCGGATCCGCCGTGCCTGAACTGCGGCGGCGTCCTCAAGCTCGCGATCGTCCTGTTCGGACAGCCGCTCGACGCCGACGTGCTCAGCCAGGCGCGCACCATCGCGGCCGCGAGCCAGCTGTTCCTGGCCATCGGAAGCTCGCTGCAGGTCGAGCCCGCCGCGTCGCTGTGCTCGATCGCCGTGCGGGCAGGCGCGAAGCTGGTCATCATCAACCGTGACCCGACCCCTTACGACGACGAAGCCGTCGAAGTGATCCGGGAACCGATCGCCACCGCGGTACGTCACATCCGCAAGTTTGTGACAGATCGATGAGGAGTGTTACATGTCGAGTCGCTTCCTGGCCGCACTGGCCGCCGGGCTGATTCTGCTGACCACGGCTTGTTCGGGTGGCGACAAGATCCCCGGTGCGGCCGCGCCCACGGACGAGTCGGAGCCATCCGCGCCGGCCGCGCCGAAGTTCACCCCGTTCGACGAGTTCCCCGGCGGTGAGCTCAAGTTCTTCGATCACCCCGCGAAGCCCGCCACGCGGATCAAGCCCGTCGACTCGATGTGGGCGGCCGACCTGGCCGGGGTGCCCGCCGACCCCGGCTACCACTACCTCGCGGTCTACCTCGCCGTCACCGGCGAACTGGCTGACCGCGGCGTCGAAAATGTGCAGCTCAAGGACCTGGAGATCAAGTACCAGCCCGCGGGCGGCAAGTGCGGCAAAACCGAGCTGTTCAACAACGAGACCTCTTGCTTCAGCGAGTCCTGGCCCTACAGCGACCTCGCGAAGGTCGCCGACAACACCTGGCGCGAGCACAAGTGGGAGAAGTCGACCGTGATGGGCACCGACATCAAAACGGGCGAGACGGTGATCGGCGTCGCGGGCTTCAAGGTCGCGGACAACGTGGACACCACCACGTTCGAGCTGTGCGCGCCGAGCAAAGAGCAACGGACGACCAGGGCCAAGTTCCCGTGCGTGCCGATCAAGGCGACGCAGCCGCGGGCCGGTCAGCCGAGTGCCGCCCCGCAGTCCGGTGGAAGCACGTTCGCCGACTACCCCGGCGAGCACGTGGTGTTCACCAACATGAACGAGAAGCTGGGCGTGCGCGTGAAACCGGTCGACGCCACCTGGGCCGCCGAGCTCATGCGCAAGCCTGCCAGGCCCGGTTTCCACTTCCTCGGCGTGTACGTCGCCGTGACGCCCGACCTCGCCGACCGTGGCGTCGAGAGCGTCCGGCTCGACCGTCTCGCGGTCCGCTACCCGGCGTCCGCGGGCGGCTGCGACGCGGCGGCCGGGACGAGCGCGTGCTTCAGCAGTGGCAGGCCGGTGAGCCGGCTCGACCCCGTTGCCAAGGGTGAGTGGCGCGGCCACTCGTGGATGGAGCCGCCCATGGGCACGACGGTCAAGCCAGGCGAGACGCTGATCGGCTTGGCGGGCTTCGAAATCCCGGATTCGGTCACCGGTACCGACTTCAAGCTCTGCGCCCCGACGCCGGAAGCCCCCATCGCCCAGGGCGACTACCCCTGCGTGCCCATCACGGTCCCCGCGCGCGGCTAGATGTCATGCGTCAGGCTGACGTCATGCGGAAACTGACCTTTGCCATGAACGTCAGCCTGGACGGCTACATCGCCGCGCCCGGCGACGATCTCGGCTGGAGCGTGCCGAGCGACGAGCTGTTCCAGTGGTGGTCCGACCGGGTGGGGGCGACCGAGCTGGCGCTGTACGGGCGCAAACTGTGGGAGACGATGAGTTCCCACTGGCCGACGGCAGGGCGGCAGCCCGGTGCCACGCCGGCGGCGATCGAGTACTCCCGCCGCTGGCTGGACATGCCGAAGGTGGTGTTCTCCTCCACGATCAGCACGGTGGACTGGAACGCCCGCCTGGTCACCGGCGACGCGGTCACCGAGATCACCCGGCTCAAGGCCGAGGACGGCGGCCCCATCGACATCGGGGGCGCCACCCTCGCCGCGGCGGCGATGCGGGCCGGGCTGATCGACGAGTACGTGCTGGTCACCGCACCGGTACTGGTGGGCAGCGGCACGCCGTTCTTCACGGCACTGGACAACTGGGTGAACCTGACGCTGGCGGAGACCCGGACGTTTCCCGACGGCGTGCTCCTGACCAGGTACTCGCGCTAGTTCTTCACTAGAACACATGTTCGAGTATGCTGGGTGGCATGTCAGCGGCACTGCAGGGTTCGCTCTTCGACGACACCGGGGAAATGAGCCTCGGCTCGTTGCAGAACGTTCGGCGCACGATCCTCGGCCGGGGCGCCTGGATCGACGTGCTCCCGGCCTGGCTCGCGGGCGCGAGCACGCTGTTCGACCTGCTCGCCGAGCACGTGCCATGGCGAGCCGAACGGCGCCAGATGTACGACCGGGTCGTGGCCGTGCCCCGGCTGCTCAGCTCCTACCGTGAAGGCGACCCGCTCCCCCAGCCGATCCTCGCCGAGGCTCGCGACGCGTTGAGCGCGCACTACGCGCGGGAGCTCGGCGAGCCGTTCCGCACCGCCGGGCTTTGCCTGTACCGCGACGGCGCCGACAGCGTCGCCTGGCACGGCGACACGATCGGCCGCGGCGCCGCCGAGGACACCATGGTCGCGATCTTGTCGGTCGGCGCGCCGCGGGTGCTCGCGTTGCGGCCGAAGGGCGGCGGCGAGGTCATCCGGCGCGCGCTCGGCCATGGGGACCTCATCGTCATGGGCGGCTCGTGCCAGCGGACCTGGGACCACGCGATCCCCAAGACCGGCAAAGCCGTCGGCCCGCGCATCAGCATCCAGTTCCGGCCGCGCGGCGTCAGCTAAGCCACGAGCTCGTGAGTGTTTTCGCCGGTTAGAACCGGCCGTACCACTCACGACCCCCACGCCCAAGCCGAATCCACGATCACGCCACTTTTGCGTTTCCCCTCAGTAGAACCCAATGCTGGGTAGTCGAGGCTTGGCCTGCGTCGGTGGCCCGACCGCAAGCATCTAACATCCACAAAGGACTCAAGCGGCTGAATTTCGCCCCGCTATGTCGCATTTGCCCGCTTTTTGGGGTGGACGGAATGAACGGGGCGTATGTGTCGCTCAGCGTTGCGAACGCCCCGTTCGCAACGTTCGCAACGTTCAACCACCCCCGCGGCACCCGCCGAGCAGCGGGCTTGACCAACCTGCCCGACCCTTGACTACCCGACATTGGGTTAGAGCCGGCCGGACCACTCGCGACCCCATGGCACGGCCGGGCTGCACCGTTCGGGTGACAATCGTTTTGGCCCGAACCATCTCGGCCGCGGGTCCGTGTCCTGAAGCGAGGGCGGTTCCAGGGAGACCCCCTCCGAGGTCTACGCGAAGTCGGGCAGGCTTTCCCCAGGGCCGGCAGCCGCCGCGAAGACCGTCGCCGGTCCGCCCCCACTCGGGCCGGCAGCAGCGGACCCGTCCGGGGGCACCCCCAGATCCCGGGCGGGTCCGCGTTTCCAACTTTGCTACACAACAAGCAACGAATTCGCCAATTCGATCGTGGCCACGGCGGCGAACCGCTACGTTCGCGCTCATGCAGCTGCCTTGGCGCGGGGCTGGAAAAGCCGCGTTTTCCAGCCCGTTGACCATGATCGTCGCGGCGGTGACCGCGCTCATCGCGTGCTTCCTGGCCACCGCGGCGGTGCTGCACGCCTCGGCGGCGGGCGGCGCGACCGCCCAGCACCAGTCCGGCGTCGTCTGCCCCGACGAGTACGGGCCGATGTTCACCGCGCACCTCGCCAAGCCTTCTGCCATCCCCGCGGTGAACGAGGCGATCGCGAAACGCGCCGCGCAGCACGGTTTCGGCACGCCGGTGACCGGCATGTACACCCCGGTCATGCGGTCGGAATACGGTGGATCCGCCTACCGCACCCGCCTCGCCTACCGCGATGGCGGGCTGGACCAGCTCAAGCAGGTCAGCGGGGATCGCGCACCCGGCCTCTGGATGGGCGAGACGCTCAGCGGCGCCACCCGCACCGGGCTCGGCGCCACCGGCACGTTCCTCGGCAACCCGATGCCACCGGTCAGCGGCACCTATCAAGACCTCACCAGGCCCGAGCCGCGCTGGTGGTGCTCCCAGCAGCCGTGGGCGGTGGAGAACCGGGTCGACGACAAGGTGGTGACCGGCGCCGTCCTGTTCGCCACCGACCGCGCCACCTTCGACGACGCCATGCGCCGGCTCGACATCGCCGTGCTCGACCAGGTCAGCATCACCTTCTACGAGCCGGCGCCGCGGTCGCTGGCCGCCGCCGAAGATCTCACCGAGCGCGCCCGCGCGATGGTCGCCGATGTCCGCGCGGATCTCGGCGACGTCGTCTACGGCTCGCTCCCGTTCGAACGGTCGCTCAGCATCGCGCGGCAGACCGAGCACAACGTGCTGGTGTCGATCCTGCCGCTGGCCGCGATCAGCGTGCTGGTCGGCTGCGCGGGCATCGCCACCGTCGCGCTCCAGTGGTACCAGCGCCGCCACACCAGGCTGCGGCTGCTCGCGTCGCGCGGCAGCGCGCCGGTCTCGCTCGGCGGGCTCGCCGCGGTCGAACTCGGCCCGGCGATCGTGCTCGGCGGCGTCGCGGGCGGACTGCTCGCCAGGGGCCTGCTCAAGGTGTACGGACCAGGCGGCGATGTCGGCGGCGAAGCCATCACGCTCGGCTTCGCGCTCAGCGCGGCCGTGCTGGTGGTGTCGCTCGTGCTGCTGGTCGGCGTGATCGCGGTCCGCGCGCACCGCGAGTTCGAACTGGCACGCGTGCACGGCAGCGGCCGCTTCACCCGCGTGCTCCGGCTGTTCCCCTGGGAGCTCACCACCGCCGCGATGGCCGTCATCAGCTGGAACCGCATGGTCGGCTACGGCGACGCCGGCAAACTCGGCGACCCGCTGCCCGCGATCGACCCGCTCGCGCTGACCTATCCGGTCTTCGTGGTGCTCACCGCCGGTCTGGTCGCGGCGCGGCTCGTCTGGCTGCTGCTGCACGCCTCGCACCGCGCGCGCTTCTGGTCGCGCCCGGCGCTGCAGCTGGCGATCCGGCGGCTGGCCAGCGCTCGCGCGCCGGTCACCGGGGTGCTGGTGATCAGCACACTCGCCATCGGCATGCTCGCCGCGGGCACCAGTATCGCCACGGGGCAACAGGAAGCCTTGCAGACCAAGGCAGGCTTCTTCGTCGGCGGCAATGTTCGTGTCGACACTGAAAGCGCTCTCGGGCTCGGGACCAAGGCGTTGCCGGAAGCGCTGCGCGACACCAGCACCGTCGTCGGGCGGATCAGCGACGCCAGCGGGGTCGTGCTGGTCATCGACCCCGCGACGTTCGCCAAGTCCGCCGAATTCGGCGCCCTGCCGCGCGACGAGGTCGACGCGCTGATCGCGCGACTCGACGGCGCCCCGAACGCACCGGTACCGGCGATCCGCGTCGGCCCGCCGAGTTCCCTGCCTCCGCTGCCGAACTCGACGGTCGTCGGTCACCTGCCCGGCTTCCCGATTCTGGGCACGCAGGTCAGCTATGTCATCTCGCGCAACGTCCTGTCGAAGTCGAAGCTCGCCGACATCGGACGGTGGAGCATCGTTTCGACCGTGTCGCAGGACAGCGCGCTCGCGGCGCTGGACGCGGCGGGCATCGGCAGGCTCGACGCGGTCAGCAAGTCCGGCGCGCTCAACGCGTTGCCGTTCTACGTGGTCGAGTGGACGGTCGAGTTCCTGACGCTGCTCGGCGCCGTGCTCGGGGTGGTGGCCGTACTGGCGCTGCTCGTCGCCGTCGAGACGCGGCGGCGGCAGAACGCGCTCGCCGGCGCGCTCGTGCTGCGCATGGGCATGCGGCTGCGCGCGCTGCTGGGCAGTCACCTGATCGAACTCGGCGCGCTGATGACGCTCGCCGCGGCGACCGGCGTCGCGTGCGGGGTCACCGTCGCCGGGCTTTCCTTGCCACGCTTGGATCCCGCGACGTTCCTGTCGCCGCGTTCCCAGCTGCCCGACCCGACCGGCTTCGTCGCGAGCGTGCTGGTGATCAGCGCGCTCGTGGTGGCGCTGGCGGGATGGCTCGCGGTCCGCTCGGTGCGGACCGCCCGTACCGCGGAGCTGATCCGTGCCTGAGATCTTCAAGCTGCGCGGCGTCGGCGTCGACTACCGCACCCCGGCCGGGGTGGTCACCGGCATCGACGACGTCACTCTCGACATCCCGGCGAACGGCATCACCGTGCTGGCCGGGCCGTCCGGCTCCGGCAAGTCGACGCTGCTGCGCGTGCTCGGCCTCTTCGAGCCACCGGCGCGCGGCGAGGTCAGGTTCCAGGGCGCCGACCTCGGCGCGATGCGGCACCGCGCGCGCCGGGCGTTGCGGCGCAAGCATCTGGGCCTGGTGCTGCAGAACCCGGCGGACAACCTGCTCGGCTACCTCAGCGTCGCCGACAACCTGCGCGCGGCGGCCGACTCGGCCAAGGTCACCTGCCGTCCCGACGACATTCTCGGGCAGCTCGGCCTCGACGGCACCGGCGGCTGGGACATCACCGCGCTCTCCGGCGGCCAGCAGCAACGGCTCGCGTTCGGCTGCGCGCTCGCCCGCCAGGCCACGGTCATCCTCGCCGACGAGCCGACCTCCCAGCTCGACGAGGCGTCGGCCGACCTCGTACTCGACACCCTGCGCTACCTCGTCGCGCAGGACTTCGCGGTGCTCGTCACCTCGCACGACGAGCGGCTGATCAGCCTCGGCGCGCGGGTCGCGAGGCTGCGCGACGGCAAACTGGAGAGCGTCGCATGAAACCTCCCGCACTCGAGGCGCTCGGCCTCAGACGGAAGTTCACCCACCCCAGCGGCGACGTGGAAGTGTTGCGCGGCTTGGAACTCCGGGTCGCCGCCGGTGAGCTGGTCACAGTCTCGGGCCGTTCCGGGTCCGGCAAGAGCGCGCTGCTGGCACTGCTCTCCGGCTTCGACTCGCCCGACGACGGCAGCATCCTGCTCGACGGCGTCCCGATCGCGGGCGCGCCCCCGTGGCACACCTGCGCGGTACTGCCGCAGGCACTGGGCCTGGCAACCGAGCTGACGGCCGCCGAGAACGTCGCGCTGCCGTTGCGTCTGCGTTCGGACATCCCGCGGTTGAGCCGGTCCGCGATCCAGTCCAGGGTGACCGAGCTGCTGGACGAACTCGGCATCGGCGAACTGGCCGACCGGTATCCACTGGAAGTGTCCTTCGGCCAGCAGCAACGGGTCGCGCTGGCGCGTGCCGTCTCCGGCAAGCCGAAGGTGCTGCTCACCGACGAGCCGACCGCGCACCTCGACGCGGCCAGCACCCCGGCGGTGCTCAGGCTGCTGCGGCGCTGTGCCGAAGAGGGCGCCGCCGTCATCGTCGCCACGCACGACGACCTGGTGCACAAGATCGCCGACCGCAGGGTGCGGCTGCTCGACGGCGTGCTGACCTAGCAGGAACCGGCGCTCGTGGTCACGAACTCGAGCCGGATCGAATCGGTACGCGGCAGCACGATCGCCGGTCCTGATTCCGCCGTCCAGCGCGCCGGGAGCAGGACAAGCTGCCCACCCGACTGGAGCAGGAGCTTGAGGCCGTCGTAGCGGTAGCGGTACGCGGCGTCGGGCTGCTTGCAGACGACCTCGTGGACGCCACGTGTCGACAGGTTGAGGCTCTTGGCGCTGTAGACGAGCGCGTCCGGCGCCGTCGGCAGCCGGACCGTCTCCTCCCACCAGCCCTGATAGCGGCCCAGCGCAACCGAGTACTCGCCGACCGCCCAGAACAAGCCGATCGTGATCAGCAGGATGGCGATCGCGCCTTCCACCACGTTCGTACCCGCGATCACCCGATGCCAGGCGAAGATCAGCAGCAGCACCCCGACCGCGAACGCGAGCCCCGGCAGCCCGGGGATTCCCAGCGAGCGGTGCGACGGGTCCAGTGCGACGAAACCGGCCGCGCCGAGCAGCGCGAGCCCGGCGAGCGCGGCCAGCGGGGTGCTCACGCGCAAGACCTTCGACCAGGCATCGGCCGTGAGCCGCTTCCGCACGTAGCGGATCACGCACAGCACGATGAGGAGCGCGCCCGTGACGACGGAGAGCGGCATGAACAGGCCGTCCACGCCGCGGGCGAGTATTTCCGGTGTGGTCTGGTTCAGCAGTGTGTAGTGCACCCGGAAATAGCCGAAATACTGTTGTGTGTAAACAAATCCGAAGTAGAACACCAGCGCGGTCAGCAAGGTCGTGTTGGCTACGAACGACCCGACGAGCTTGACCGCGCGGGATAGGCCGGGGTCCTCGTCGCTGCCCTCCGGTGGCGCGACCGGCCGCCTCAGCCGCGTCGACCTCATGACGTTTTCGTCGCCGGGCTGGAGGACTTGCTCGTGGTCGTGGTGGGGGTCTTCTTCGCCGAGGGATTCTTGCCGCACGGGCTCAGCACGATAAGCTGGAACGTCCCGCCGGAAACCCGCGGCCCGACCCATTCGCCGCCCTGGACCGCGCATTGGACGGGCGGTTGACCTTCCGGCGGATCGAACGGGTACGGATCGGACACGTATTTGCGGGTCAGTTTGATCGTGCATTTCGCCGGGGCGCACAAGGTGAGTTCGGAGACCTGGCGGGTGATGTAGGCCTCCGCGCGCGAGACCTCCATGTACTGGATTTCGCTGGGCTGATAGTCGATCGGGATACCGAGCACCTTCGGCACCTTGCCGGTGGTTTTCGGCGCGGGGGAATTCCCTGGCCGAGTCGTCGTGACCTCGGTCGGCTCGGTTCCCCCATCGGACTGCTCCGCGGAGGAGTCGACGGACAATTCTGTCGGCCGTCCCTCTGGCTGCGACCCTCCCAGCGACGCAGGACTTTGACAACCGCCCACGAATAGCGCCGTGACAACGAAAATGGCGTTCCGGTACCCCTTCATCTTCCTCACCCTCCCGACTGCTCTTCCAGTAAAGAGCGGCCCAACACCGGAGGAAATACAAGTCACCTCAGATGCAACCCGGTTGGTACAAACGGCGCACCGGTAGGCTGGGCGGCGATGCGAAAGCTGAAGTGGCAATGGGGGGTGGCCGCGCTCCTGTTCGTGGGCGCACTCGTGGCGGTGTTCGTGCTGGCGGGGCCGGAGAGCCAGGTCGGCAGACCCAACCCGAGGCAGGGGCCGCCCGGCACCGGGCCGCTCACCCTGGTGTCGATGGGTGACAGCACCGTGTCCGGCGAGGGCGCCGGCGTCTACACCCCCGAGACCAACGGCGCGAACGGCAACTGGTGCCACCGTTCGCCCAACGCGTTCGTCAACCTCACCAAGCTGACCGGCATCGACGCGCGGATCAACCTCGCCTGCTCCGGCGCCCCCGCCGCCCAGGTCGGGCTGGGCGACGTGAAGCAGTGGACCGAGCCGTCGCAGTCGCAGCAGCTGGCCGCGCTGCTCAAGGACCACCGGGTGACGGCCGTCGTGGTCGCCGTCGGCGCCAACGACGACCCGCACTTCTCCGCGCTGGTGAACGGCTGCTTCAAGGCCTGGTTCTCCGCGAGCGGGCCGCCGTGCAGCGAGGCGATCCGCAAATCCTGGCAGTCCACTGTGGACGCGATGGTGCCCAAGGTGGTCAACGCGCTCGGCGACATCAAGAAGGTGCTCGCCGACGCGGGCTACGTGCCGTCGGACTACCAGCTGGTGCTGCAGTCCTACGCCGCGCCGATCGGCCCCGGCATCCCGGAGAACCTGCGCACGCTCAACGGCTGCCCGTTCCGCGTCGAGGACCTCGCCTGGGTCAGCCAGGAGGCGGTCAAGAGCTTGGCGGTCGGATTGAAACTGGCCGCGAAACAGGCGGGCGCGCGGTTCCTCGACCTTTCCAGGTCCGGCGGCGGGCATGAGGCGTGCAGCGGCGGCGCGGACACGGGCCGCGAGTGGTTCACCCGGCTGACGTTGCAGCTGCAGGATCTCAAGGACCTCGACCGGGCACCGCACGCGCTGCAGGAGTCGTTCCACCCCAACGCGGCCGGCCATGCCCAGATGGCGCGCTGCCTGAGCGAATTCCTCGGCACGCCCGACGGAAACGCCGCCTGCCTGACCGGCGCCGACGGCAATCTGCATCCGGCGCCCGAGGTCACCGCGAACTGACGAGCGGCCGATCCCGTGATTCGGGTCAGGTCCGCTTGCGGCTCGCGATCATGTCAGAGAGCTGCCGCACGTGGGCGGGGTCCGCGTCCCTGGCAAGGGCGACGTAGTGGTCCATGACGGCAGGCCGGTAGCGCACGGGCAACGTCTGTCCTGGGACGAGCCGGGTGAGCTCGGTGATCGTGAGGCTTTCGTCCGCGATACCGCGGAACGACAGGCCGTCGGCGGTCTCCACGTCGAGCATCAGTACCACGCGTGGATTGCTGTTGACCTCCCGCCAGTCGACGAGAACGCCGAGCGCGAGCGCCCCCGTACGCAGTTCCGCCATGCGCTTCATCGCGGCACCGCTCATGAGCGGGTTCGGGGCGACGCCAGGGAAGTCGGGCCCGACGCCGAGCGATTCCGGACTCAGGTCGGGCCTGAGCTGCGCCATCAGATCGATGAGCTTCGTCTTCTTCTTTTTCTTCGAACCGAACATCCTGATCCCTCCCTAGTTCTTCTTCAGGCAGAAGATAAGGAAGGGTGGGGTGTAGGTCTCCGCGGTGTGGGTCGTGGCCGTGCTCAGCTTGCACGGGATACCCGTGGCCGACTTGCTGACCACGTCGAGCACCTCGAGCGTGCCTGGCCCGCACGGAACCGGGGCCAGATCCATGGTCACGACCGCTTCCTTCACGCACTGGCCGACGGTCGCGACCGCCGGAGCGGACTTACTGCCTGCCGTGGTCGTGGCCGTGGTGGGCGGCGGGGCGGTCTTCGGCGTGTTGTTGTTGATCGCGGAGATCACGATCGCGGACACCATCAGCGCCGACACCACGCCGACGCCGATCAGCAGCGGGCCCTTCGCTCGGCTCTTCGCCACCCGTACGCGCAGGTACAGGCCTTCCATCAGCTGGAAGGTCGTGTCGTCCTTGATCCGTGCCGGTATGTCGCACGTGATCTCGTGCTCCTCCGTCAGGATCGTCCGCGTGACACCGGCGCGTGCTTCCGCGCGGGTGAGGTGGACCTCGATCGTCGAACTCATGCTCTCCCCTCCTCCGAAGAGCCGATTCTGGGGCCGCGAGCCGATCATCGGGACGGTAAAAACCCCGACTCGCCGACAACATCCACGGGCTTGACAAATTAAGTTGTCGGTAGCAGAGTGAGCGCCACCGAACACTGGAGGAGTTGGCGATGGGTCATCAGTTCGAGACGGAGAACGAGGCCGTGGTGGGCGCCACGCCCGAACAGGTGTGGGACGCCATCGCGACCGGACCCGGCATCGACTCGTGGTTCATGGGCCGCAACGAGGTCGAGAACGGCGTCGTGCGCACGGCTTTCGGCCAGTACAACCCCGAAATGGCGGTCACGGCCGCCGAGCCGGGCAGGCGGTTCGCCTACGAGTCGCCGAAGTCCGAGGACGGCCGGTTCATCGCGTACGAGTTCCTCATCGAGGGCCGCGACGGCGGCAGCACGGTGCTCCGCGCGGTCACCAGCGGCTTCCTCCCCGGTGACGACTGGGCCGACGAGTTCGAGGCCATGTCGCTCGGTGGAGCGTTGTTCTTCGCCACACTCGAGACCTACCTCAACCACTTCGCGGGCCGCACCGCGCGCCCGCTCACGGCGTTCGGCCCGCCGGTCTCCGACTGGGACCACGCGTGGACCGTGCTGCACCGCGAACTCGGGCTCAGCGCCCCGATCCACGTCGGTGACCGTGCCGTTGTGGACGGAATCGAAGGCACTGTCTACTTCGTCAACCCGCACACCCTCGGCATCCGCACCGAAGGCGCGCTTTACCGCTTCCTGCGTGGTTTCCACGGCGCGATGGTCGCGGGCCACCACTTCTTCGACGGCGAACCGGACCAGCAGGCCTGGGACGACCGGCTCACCCGTCTCTACGCCTAGAAAGGATCAGTCATGCCCACCACGACCTCCGCCGACGGAACCACGATCGCCTACAGCAAGGTCGGCTCCGGCAGGCCGATCATCCTCGTCGACGGCGCCATGTGCTTCCGAGGCATGGGCCCGCTCGACGCGCTCGCCGCCGAACTCGCGCCGGCCTACACCGTCTTCACCTACGACCGCCGCGGCCGCGGCGAGAGCGGTGACACCGCGCCTTACTCGGTCGAGCGCGAGGTCGAGGACCTCGACGCGCTGATCAAGGAAGCGGGCGGCTCGGCCATGGTCTTCGGCTGCTCGTCCGGCGCGGTACTCGCGCTCGAAGCGGCCACCCGCGGGCTCGCCATCGAGAAACTCGCACTGTACGAGCCACCGTTCATCGTGGACGACAGCCGCGAGATCCCGACCGGCTACTCCGGCCGCATCCGCGAGCACATCGCCGCCGACCGGCGCCCGGAAGCGTTGCGGGAATTCCTGGTCACCGGCGTCGGCATGCCGGCGTTCATGATGGTGGTCATGCGGCTGATGCCAGCCTGGAAGAAGATCAAGGGCGTCGCGCACACCCTGCCGTACGACATGGCGGTCGTCGGCACGACGCAGGAGGGCAAGCCGCTGCCTGCCGATCGGTGGACCAACATCACCATGCCCACGCTGATCGCGGACGGCGCCAAGAGTCCTCAGTGGATGCGCAACGGCGTGCGCAACCTGACCGAACTGCTCCCCCAAGCCGAATACCAGAACCTGGCAGGGCAGAACCACATGGTCAAGCCGAAGGTCCACGCTCCGGTGCTCAAGGACTTCTTCGGCTGACAGGAAGGGGTCGTGAGCGGTATTGCCGGTTCTAACCGGCCAAAACACTCACGACTACCACTCGTCTTCGCGCACGACGTAGCTGTTGAGGAAGTGGCATTGGCGGCAGGCGAACGCCGCGATCGGGTGCCTGGTCTTGCCCATCAGTTTCGCGCCGCCGAGGATGCCGCGCTTGAGCGGGCCCGCGATCCAGCGTGAGTAGCCGCCGGAACCCTCGCCGGAGTCCATGACGAAACCCTGGTCCAGCGCGGTGGAACCGCAGGCAGCACATTTCATGGCCAGGAACCTAGCAACTGCTCAGGCTTGGCGATGGGGTTTCGCGGCTAAAGGTCGAGTGCGGCTCGCAAGGCGATGTCGATGCGCTCCTGCACCTCGTGGTCGATCTCGGCGACCCGTTCGTTGAACCACGGCCGGTAGAGGCGCGTCAGGTTCAGGGTGGACACCCAGTATCTGGCGTCGACGGCGACGCCGAGGATGTCCTGCGGATCCCGGTCCAGCAGCTCGGTGCCCAGCAGCCACGGGCGCTCCGAGTCGTTCACCCCGTCCGAGGACAACAGCACCACGGTGCGCTGACGCGCCGGGTCGGTCGGGGGGTGGTACGTCCAGACTTCACCCCTCCGCACGCAGGTCCTCTTCCGCCGCCGCCAAATCGGCCTCGTCGCCCAACGCGGCATGCTCGGCATGCTGGGCCTTCTGCGGGACGTAGCCGGTGCGGACGGCTTCGCGCCGCGCGGCCTTCGAGAGCCAGGACGACACGGAGATCCCGTGTGCCTTGGCCGCGCGCTCGGCGAACTCGAGCGCTCCACTGTCCAGTGAAAGTGTCACCTTACGTGTCGCCATACCTTTTACCGTACCAGCCATCGGTCACAACGTCGGTGAACGTCCTTCGAACGGCGTAGACAGCACGACCGTGGTCCGCGTCGACACCTTCGCCGATTCACGGATCCGCCGCAGCAGGTCCTCCAGCGCCAGCGGCGACGCGACGCGCACCAGCAGGATGTAGGACTCGTCGCCGGCCACCGAGTAACACGACTCGATCTCGGTGATGTGCTCGACACGCTGCGGGTAGTCGTCGGGCGCGCCGGGGTCGTTCGGCGTCAGTGAGATCAACGCCGTGAGCGGCAGGCCGATCTGCTCACCGTCGAGGCGCGCGGCGTAGCCACGGATCACGCCGCGCTGTTCCAGGCGGCGGACCCGCTGGTGCACGGCGGAAACCGACAGGCCGACGCGCTCGGCGAGGTCGGTGAAGCTGCACCGGCCGTCGGCGGCGAGTTCGCGGGCGATGGCCTGGTCGAGTGGCTCCAGGGGGCTGGTCACGAGCCCAGCACGACGAGCTCGTGGGGACGGTTGTTGAAGGACTCGACGCCGGTCTCGGTGACCACGAC
The DNA here is from genome assembly GCF_042734395.1 of Amycolatopsis sp. NPDC059657. Classification (NCBI taxonomy): domain Bacteria; kingdom Bacillati; phylum Actinomycetota; class Actinomycetes; order Pseudonocardiales; family Pseudonocardiaceae; genus Amycolatopsis; species Amycolatopsis sp. NPDC059657. The sequence continues at coordinate 101,402 of NZ_JBHWEB010000008.1, forward strand.
GATGTCCTCGATCCGGGCGCCCCAGCGGCCGGGCTGGTAGATGCCGGGCTCGACGCTGAACGCCATGCCTGCCTCCAGCGGCAGGTCGTTGCCCGCGATGATGTACGGCTCCTCGTGCACGTCGAGGCCGATGCCGTGACCGGTGCGGTGGATGAAGTACTCGCCGAAGCCGGCTTCGGCGATGACGTCGCGGGCCGCGGCATCGATCTGCTCGGCGGTCACGCCCGGCCGGACGGCGGCGACCGCGGCGGCCTGCGCACGCTGCAGGATCGCGTAGGTCTCGGCGACGTCGGCGTCGCGCGGCTCGCCGACGGCGTAGGTGCGGGTCGAGTCGGAGTTGTACCCCTCGGCGATCGGGCCGCCGATGTCGACGACGACCACGTCGCCCTGCTCGATCACCCGGTCCGACACGCTGTGGTGCGGGCTCGCGCCGTTCGGGCCGGAGCCGACGATGACGAACTCGGCCTCGGTGTGGCCCTCTTCGACGATGGCGGCGGCGATGTCCGCGCCGACCTCGGCCTCGGTGCGACCGGCGCGCAGCCACTCGCCGACGCGGGCGTGCACGCGGTCGATGGCAGCGCCCGCCGTGCGCAGCGCTTCGATCTCGGCGGCGTCCTTGCGCATCCGCAGCTCGCGCACGACCGGACCGGCGAGCACCTGCTCGGCGGAGCCGAGTGCGTCGCGCAGCGCGAGCACGTGCAGCGCGGGCGTGAAGTCGCTGACCGCGACGCGGCCCGGCTTGCCGAGGCGGCCGGCGACCAGCTTGTACGGGTCGTCGCCGTCGACCCAGGTGAGGATGTCGATGCCGAGCTCTTCGATCGGGGTGTCCGCGTAGCCGGGCGCTTCCAGCTTCGGCACGACCAGCGCGGCCGCGCCGTCGGCCGGGACGACGAGGGTGGTCAGCCGTTCGAAGGAACCACCGCCGGCGCCGATGAGATAACGCAGGTCGGAACCGGGCGTGATGAGCAACGCGTCGGTGCCGGACTTCGCTGCGGCGACTCGGGCTCGGTCGAGCCTGGCGCGCAGGCCGGCGACGTCGGGGGCGGGCGTATTCGGCGAACGGCGAGACATGATGGTGAGCCTAGCCGGATCCGCCGATCCGGATCAGCCGGGCTAACTCGCGATCCGCATCCCGGGCAGGTCGATGGCGGCTTGCTCACCGAGCGCGTCCCGCAGCGCGCGCAACGCCGAGTGGGCGCGGGATTTGACGGTGCCGATGGGGATGCCGAGCCGTTCGGCGACGTCGTTGTGGCTGCGGTCGTGCAGGTACATGTGGATCAAGATCTCGCGGCGCATCGGGGTCAGCTTGGCCATCGCGTCGCGCAGTGTCATGGACGTGACGACGCGTTCCATCTCGCAGTGCGGCGCCGGGATCTGCGGCAGCGCGGCGTCGCCGGTCTCCTGCGGGCGGCGGCCGCGGCGGCGCAGGCGGTCGATGGAGACGTTGCGCGCCACGATGATCAGCCATGACCGGCACGCGGTGAGGCTGTCGGCGGCGAGCTGCGGATTGCGCCAGGCGCGCAGGAACGTCTCCTGGATGATGTCCTCGGCGAGTTGACTGTCGCCGAACGTCAGCCCGAGCAGGTAGCGCAGCAGGGCGCGGCCGTGCAGCCGGTAGAGCTCTTCGAGCTGGCCGTCGGTCAAGGTCTCGCGATCGGAAACGACCACGCTGAGTTGCGGATGCGATGTGGTTTGCCGTGTCACGGTCACTGCTCTCGCCTCCTGGCGTCGCTGGTCTATCCCAATGTGCTCTAAGTCACAGGGGAATACATCAGACGACCGACCGAACTGGCATAGGAGGTTGAGGCGAGACAGAGCACGACGAGTGTCGCCGTGCGTCTACGTCATTCGACTTAGGATTTGGCGTCCACATGGGCGAATTCGAACACCGTTTGGGTCCAAATCATGTGACGGGCAGTCGGTGCCGGCGTTGTGTCGCGCCGATGGTCACACTCGGATTCATCGGATGACCAACAAGATTGAGTCAATTTAACTCAATCGGCGGACAGTTGCCAGACCATGATCACGCCACGTGGTCGGCCGCCTGTTCCAGCGCGGGCAGCAGCAGTTCGGAGACGCTCCCCTTGTCGAGAAACCGGAACGCGCCCGCTTCCAGCGCACCCGCGCGCACCCGGCCTTCGAAGCCGATCGCGACCACGGGAATGCGCAGCTCCCCGGTGAGCGCGCGGACGAGTTCCAGCCGCTCACCCTTGTCGAGCTGGGAGACGTCGACGAGCGCGACGGTCGGCCCGCACTCGCGGGCGAGCGTCAGCGCCGCGGTCGAACTGCCGGCCTCGGCCACCACGTCGAAGCCGGGATGAGCGCGCAGGAACGCACGCAGCGCCGCCCGGACCCTGGGGTCCTGGTCGGCAATGAGCACCCGGGCTGGCCCGGCGCCGTCGTCACGGACCATCCATTGGCTCCTGAAGACAGGGATGCATACCTCCTATCGAGTGAACCGCGCGGAGAGATCGTGAACCAGGGCCCGATGACCCGGATGAAGCGAGACACATGACGTAGGCCGGGGCGCGGGGGTCGTGAGTGGTACGGCCGGTTCTAACCGGCGAAAACACTCACGACCCCTCAAACGACCGGGGTCTTGATGAAGATGTTGATGCGGCGGGCGAGGTCGGTCGCCCGCGCGTCGTCGGTCTGCTTGGCGAGCTCCACGCAGAGGGGCCGGATGCGGGCCTTGGTGCGGACCGACTTCACCTTCGCGGCCGTGCGCAGTGCCTCCTCGCCGATCGAGACGCCCTGCTCGCGATCGCCGCTGACGACGTGGTCGAAGGCGAGCATCATCAGCGTGAACGAGCGGCTGCGTGACATCTCCTCGCTGTAGAGGACCGACGCGCGGGACAACGCCGGGATGGCCTTGCGCGCGGCGGTCTTTCCGGCGCCGGTCAGTGCGAGTTCGGTGTAGACCGTGCCGGTCATGGCGTCGAAGTCGATCATGTTGAAGAAGGCCGACCAGGGCGCGCGGTCGTCGGTGCCGGCCTTTTCGAACTCCGCCGCCGTTTTGGCCAGCAGTTTCGCCGCCTCTTCGTGGTTGGCGCGCTTGGCCCATGCCCACGCTTTGTTGGCGTGCAGGATCGCCAGTGCGCGGGAGGAACCCGCGCGCTGGGCGGCCGCTTCGCCGTGCGCGAACTGGGCCAGCGCTTCGCCTGGCTGGTCATGCTGGAGCGCGACGCGGCCGAGTCGGTAGCGGATGTTGGCGATCAGTCCGTCGTGGCCGGTGTTCTCGGCCAGACGGAGCGCGCGGCGGAAATGGTGCTGTGCGGCGGAAACCAGGCCCAGGTCGAAGCTCGCCCAGCCCGCCACGTTGTGCAGGTCGGACAGTGCGACGCAGAGCCGCTCACGCACCTCGTCGGTGCGGGCGCCAGCCAGTAGCTCGTCTTCCCTGGCGAGCTCGCCGAGCACCCGCTCCCGGCTGGCGCCGCCGCCGTTGCGGTAGTCGAGGGCGCGGTGGACCCGCGTCGCGGTCTCCAGACGTTCCACATCCGCGAGCCCCACCCGGCCTTGCGGCCGATACTGCCCGCCGGTTTCATCGTTCATGAACACCTGGCCTCCTCGTGGGCGTTCCACCAGGATTTCCCTGTTCAGAGACCGTGTAAACACGTACGGTCATCGGACGAGCCCATTGGGGGTCCGGCGCTGGACCCTGCCCGTGCAGCGGGCGATCTACGGTCGCTCGGACCGGTTCAGGTGGATGCCGAAGCGGGTTGAGGTGGCCTCATCCCAGCGCTGAGGCCACGATCATGAACACGCCGATGAACCACTGCCTGATCAGCAGCCGCACCGTCGGCCGCTCACCGTTGTCACAGCGGATCACGCACAGCCCGGTGAGCAGCTTGCCGACCGTCGCGCCGCACGCCCGCTGCAAGAACACGCGGTCGGCGAACGAAAAGCCCACAAAAGCACCGCAGCTGACCAGGATCGTCATGCCGGCGGAAACGCCCGCGGCGAAGGCCGCCGTGCCGACCGCGAACGCGGCGCCGAGGTGCACGACCATGTCGATCGGGAACGCCAGCCACTGCCGCAGCCTGCGCGGCGACGGATACCGCGGATCCCGCGGGTAGCCGCGCGGGAGTGAGCCCAGACCCGGCAGATCCAGCGAGGGCAGCCGCCGGACGTCCCGGCGCCGGACGACCAGCAGCTCACTGCTCTCAGCAGCGGGCTTGGCGGGCGCGTGACGTTCGGAAGAAGGCAGGCTCATGCCGCAGATGATGCCCGATCAGCGTGCCGAAATCCCGCGAACGCCCAGGTTGCCCGCGTGCTAGAAGCGCCCGAAGACCCAGGTGCCGGGTGCGTTGGGGTTGTCGCCCGCCCAGAACTCGGTCCAGTGCTCGACGAACTCCTTGCGCGAGATGTGGCCGTCGCCGTCGAGGTCCAGCAGTCCGAAGATCTCGTCCGTGTCGGTGGCCGTGCCGTTCCACGCCTCGATGAGCTGGCGGTACTCGGCGCGGGAGATCGCGCCGTCGCCGTCTTCGTCGATCGCGTCGAACATCGTCTCCGCGGTGCCGGTCACCGCGTCGAGCATCCCGCCGAGCTGGTCGACGACCATCAGGACCTCCTCGAGGGTGACCTTGTCGTCGCGGTCGGCCGCGGCCAGTAGCGCCGCCCACCAGCCCATCATGATCCCGCGCAGGCCCGCGCCCTCCGCCGAATCGGCCGTCACGCCGCGCAGCGCGACCCAGCGCCCGGTCAACGCCTCGAAATCGGACTCGTCGAGGTACGAATCCCCGTCGGCGTCCATCGCGGCGAACACAGTGGCGATCTTGCGGCGCTGGAACTCACTTGCCACGGTCTCTCCCCTTCCACCATCGACGCCGGCGTGGCGTCTCCTGCCGGGGAGTCGCGGGAGGCGCGGACGGGGTTACGGATCGCCACTGATCGGTGACCGCGTCGACATCGACCGGCCCGAGCGGCACGTGCGGCGGGCTCGGCGTCCGCAGCCACTCGGCGATCCGCCGGTTGAGCTGTGTGACGTGCTCGCGGACCTCGTCTTCGCGCCCGAACGCGCGGACGGTCTCGGGCAGGCGCTCGATCTCCTTGCGCAGCTGGAGCGATTCGGGCAGCAGCGCGTCGGCGGTGAGCCCTTCGCGGCGGAGGTAGCCCTTGATCCACCACTGCTCGTCGTGCGGCTTGTCCAGCCCAGGCAACGGCTTGCCCGCGCCGGGCAGGTCGTCGAATTCGCCGCGTTCGATGGCCTCGCGGATCTGCTTGTCGATGAACGACTCGAAGCTCATCCCCGATGGCTTGCGCTCGGTCATGGGTCCAGTTTAGGGATTTCGGGCGCCGGTCATGTTGTTTGCGATTCCTTGCGACCGGCTGCGGCGCGGGCGAGTGTTGGCCTCAGCGCGCAAAGCCGCGCTGCCGAAAGGAGGTCTTGATGTGGCAACCCCGGAAGTCGGATCCAGCTCGAGACGCTGGCAAACCCAGGGCCTGGAACAAAGCGCGCGCGGCGCTGTTCGTGCTCCAGGCCATCGTGGCGGCCTTGAAAGGCGATGAGGCCCTTGCCTTGGTGACAAGGGCGCTCATCTGGGTCGGTGACCTGATCGTCGAAGCAGGCAAGCACACGCGATCATGACACCCGGTCCGGCCGTCACAGACGGCCGGACCTCCACCAGTCAGGGAACAGCATCGACCGGCGGAAGCCAAGAGCCAGCGACACGAAACCCGTTTCGTGTCACCTTTTCGAGGAACGTGGGGGATGATCGTCCGGTGGCGGAGGAACCGACCTGCCCGGCGTGCGGTGGAGCGCTTCCGGCGACGCCGGAGGTAGGCAGGCCGCGGAAGTTCTGCTCGGACAAGTGCCGGACACGCGCGCACCGCCTGCGCGAGCGGATTCAGGCGCGCCGGGGCCCGCTCTGTGAGTTCGAGGTCTTCGGGCGCACCTGCGATCGTGCCGTCGAGTTCGTCGTGACGGCCGACGGTCAGGAACTCAAGGTCTGCTCGGTCTGCCGCGAGCTGGCCTGGACCTTCCTCAACCAGCAACGCGAGTCCGTGACGACCGTGGCGATGCGGCGGATCGGTGAGGCGCCCGAACTGCCTCTTCCCAGCACCAACCGCGGCCGGGCCCTCTACATCGAAGACGATGACCGCGTGCGCGAAGCGCTCATCCTCGCGCTGGAACGCCGGGGCTACACGGTCAAGGGCGTCGCCTCGGGGCGCGACGGCATGCACTGCCTCGAAACCGCCGAGCGGGACTTCGACGTGGTATTGCTCGACCTCGGGCTACCGGACATCGACGGCATGCAGCTGCTCCGGGAACTACGCCTCATCAGCGACATCCCGGTGCTCATCCTGTCGGCGCGCGGCGAGCAGCGCGACCAGATCCGCGGTCTGACGATGGGTGCCGACGACTATCTGGTCAAGCCGTTCAGCGTCGAGGAACTCGTCGTCCGGATGCACACCGTGCTGCGGAGAACGCGACGCAACGGGCACGAGCAGCAGGTCTTCGACGACGGCCTGCTCCACTTCGACTTCGTACACGGGGTCGCGCGGGTGGCCAGCGTGATGCTCAAACTGACCCAGCCCGAGCATCGGTTACTCGAACTGCTGGTGCGCCCGGCGGGAGCCACCCGGTCGGTCACCACGATCGTCTCAGCCGTCTGGCCCGGCGAAGCCACTGGCAGTCAGGCGCGCCTGGTCCCCATCCTCGTCACCAGGCTGAGGCGGAAACTCGATCTGACCGACCTCGGTGGCGACTCGATCGTCTCGGCACGCGGCAAGGGATACTTCTACCGGCCGTCCGACGGTTCGACGCGGCCGGACACCAGCGAACAGGTCGGCTACAGCCACGCCGAGCGGATGCTCAACGAGGATCGGTAGGTCAGTCCTCTTCGGCTTCGAGCCCGTCGCGGTCGGCCCACTCGAGCAGGGTGTCCAGCGAGAACACGGCCTCGTCGATGCCGGCGTGCAGGTCGCCGAGTTTCGCGAACCGCGCGGGGACGGTCGCGATCGTGCAGTCGCCCGGCTCGACGTCGTCGATCTCGTCCCAGGTGATCGGCGTCGAGACCAGCGCTTCGGGGACGCCGCGCACCGAGTACGCGCTCGCGATCGTGTGGTCGCGGGCGTTCTGGTTGTAGTCGACGAACACCTTCGACGGGTCGCGGTCCTTGCGCCACCACGCGGTGGTGACGCCGTCGGGTGCGCGGCGCTCGACCTCCTTGGCGAACGCGAGCGCGGCGCGGCGGACATCGCTGAAGCCCCAGCGGGGTTCGATGCGGACGTAGATGTGCAGACCACTGCCGCCGGAGGTCTTGGGCCAGCCGACGGCGCCGAGCTCGTCGAGTATCTCGTGCGCGACGTGGGCGACCCGCCGGACGGCCGCGAAGTCACAGTCCGGCATCGGGTCGAGGTCGATGCGCCACTCATCGGGGCTCTCGGTGTCGGCGCGGCGCGAGTTCCACGGGTGGAACTCCACTGTGGACATCTGGACCGCCCAGATGACGCTGGCCAGCTCGGTCACGCACAGCTCGTAGGCATGGCGTTTGAAGCGGGGGAAGTCGACGCGGACGGTCTCCAGCCACGGCGGCGCGCCGTTCGGCACGCGCTTCTGGTGGACCTTCTCCCCCGCCACCCCTGACGGGAAACGGTGCAGCATGCAGGGCCGCTCGGCCAGCGCGCGCACGATGCCGTCGCCGACCGAGAGGTAGTACTGGGCGAGGTCCAGCTTGGTCTCGCCGCGCGCCGGGAAGTACACCCGGTCCGGGTTCGAGATCCGCACTGTCCGATGCCCGACCTCGAGCTCCACCGCGGAATCCTTGGCCATGGGCTCAACCTACCGCGCCGGGCGCTGACCTGCACCGACCGCGGCGAGTGGCCGTGGTGCGAAACAAGCCATCCGTGTGCCATTCGCGGTTAGGACGTAACGGACACGCGCCGAGCCGCGACCAGCTCGTATAGCGACCTTGCTATGGGCGGGAGAAGACCGGTGAAACTCCGAAGACACCTGGCCGCGACCGCGGTACTGCTGCTCGCCACCGCCGTTTCGGCGCCGGGGATCGCGGCGGCCTGCGACGAACGGCCCGGCACGATCGTCCCGCTCTACAGCTACCCGACCGCGGGCACCTGGACCACGCTGATCGAGGCCAAGAAGCGGTACCCGAGTGTCCCGGTCATCGCGATCGTGAACCCGGCCAGCGGGCCTGGTGTCGCGCCCGATCCGGAATACCTGATCGGCATCAGCAGGCTGCGCGAGGCGGGTGTCATCCCGATCGGGTACGTCACCACCTCCTACGCCACCAGGACAGCCGAGGCCGTACGGGCCGAAATCGATCTTTACCAGGCCTGGTACCCGAAACTTCAGGGCATGTTCCTCGACGAGATGTCCAATGTGGAGGGTCTGGAAGGGTACTACCGCGACCTCTCACAGTACTCGAAGAAGGCCGGGTTCAAGCGGACGGTCGCCAATCCGGGTACGTCGACGCTGCGCAGTTTCGTCGGCACCGTGGACACGCTGATCGTCTACGAGAACTCGGGACTGCCAGCCACGTGCTCGACGGCGAGCTGGCAACGGCGGCACAACAAGGGAAATTTCGCCGTGCTGGGCTACAACATCGAAAGTCTGCGCGAGTCCACAGTGGACTCGTGTACCTCGAAGGTCGGCTGGGTCTACTTCACCCACGGCGGCATGCCGAACCCGTGGGACGGGCTGCCGCCCTATCTGGACAAGCTACTTTGCTATCTCAAGTAGCCCGGCGAGCAGTCTGTCCACATCGGATTCGTCCGTGTACGGCGCGATGCCCGCGCGTACCGCGCCGCGCTCGAGCCCGAGCCTGCGGGCGGGCTCGAGCGCGTAGAACGTGCCCGCCGGCGCGTTGACGCCCCGGGTGGCGAGGTGCTCGTAGACGGCCTTGGGCTTGACGCCGTCGAGGGTGAACAAGGCCGTCGGCGTGCGGTGTTCCGGCGAGCCGTATCGCCGGGCGCCGAGGTCGTCAAGGCCGGTTTCGAGGCGGTTGAGCAGCGCTGACTCGTACTCCTCCAGTGCGCGCATCGACGTGGTCAGCCGTTCGCGGCGCGTGCCGGTGCCCGGGACGAGCCCGGCGAGGAAGTCGATGGCGGCGGTCGTGCCCGCGAGCAGTTCGTAGGGCAGCGTGCCGAGTTCGAAGCGCTCCGGCACCACGTTCACCGACGGCTCCAGCTTGTCGGGGTGGACGGTTTCGAGCAGCGCGGGGCTCGCGGCGACGAGCCCGAGGTGCGGGCCGAGGAACTTGTACGGCGAGCAGGCGTAGAAGTCCGCGCCGAGCTGCTCGATGTCGACCGGGCTGTGCGGGGTCAGGTGCACGCCGTCGACGTACAGCAGCGCGCCGGCCGCGTGCGTCTCGGCGGCGATCGCCGGAAGGTCCGGCCTGGTGCCGAGCAGGTTGGACGCGCCGGTCACCGCGACCAGCCTGGTCCGGTCGGTCAGCGGCAGCTCGCCGAGTTCGCCCGTCTCGCGGTCGAACTCCGCCCAGCGCACCGTGACGCCGCGTGCCTCGGCGGCCTGGACCCACGGCCGGATGTTGGCGTCGTGGTCGAGCCTGCTGACCACGATCTCGTCGCCCTCACGCCAGCCCTTGGCGAGCGCCCGCGACAGGTCATAGGTCACCTGCGTCATGCTGCGCCCGAAGACGACGCCATCGGGCACCGCGCCGAGCAGGTCGGCGACGGCCTGCCTGGCCTCGGCGACGACCGCGTCGGCCCGGCGCTCGGCCGCCGTCACCCGGCCGCGGTTGGACACGCCGGCGGTCAGCGTCTCGGCGATCGCGGCGGCCACCGCGGACGGCGTCTGCGTGCCGCCGGGGCCGTCGAAGTAGGCCGTTCCGTCTGCCAGCGCCGGGAAGTGCTTGCGTACCGAAGTCACGTCATAGGCCACGGTTGTCAAACTACCCGCACCGGATGCCGGACGACGGCGCCGAAAAGGTAGCCCTGGGTGTTGAAGCGCGCGACGTCCGGCTGGGTGGCGCCGGTGATGTCGGTGGCGCGGGCACGCAGGGTGTGCGCGCCGGTCGCGGACGGCCTTCGAGCGGCAGGTCCGCCAGCTTGAGCGCCTGAGCCATCCCAGGACGTTTCTTAAGCCCGCGCGCGGTGGTGAAGACAGCCTTGGCGTTGATGTGCTTCGCGCCGAACGGGTACGCGACTCCCGCGGCTTGACACTGGCGGGTGAATTGATGGCGGTCGTAGTCACCCCAGCTCGCCCATGGCCTGGGCCCTGCCTGATGCTCGGCGGCCAGGATCTTGCAGGCCTCGGCGAAGTCGACGCCGCCGTCCACCTCTGGCGGGGTCCGCGAGTGGTAACTCTGCTGCATCTAACGGAGCAGAGTTACCACTCGCCCATGTTGAACGAGAGGTTCCCCCGCTCCGCGCAATGCAGCAGGGGAACCCCTCGCCTGCAACCGTCACCACGGATCCTGCGCAGGCCAGGCGCCGTCGCGAGCAGTCATGACCCCGATCGGCTGGGGGTGTGTGGGTTTTGGGGCGTTAGACGACCCAAAACCCACACAGTCACTCTTTCGAGGCCAGGGCCGACGCCGGCCAAGGTCGCCAGCACGACATGACACCTTCGCCCTTCCGCCCAATAACCGCCCGCAACGCGCACGAGTCCTACTTCTTGACGATGTTCTTGACCTTGTCGATGACCTCAGTCGCGGCTTCCTTGACCTTGGCCGCCGCCTGGTCGGCCTTGCCCTCGGCGCGGAGTTTGTCGTTGCCGGTGACCTCGCCCGCCGCTTCCTTGGCCTTGCCGCCCAGCTTGTCGCTCAAAGACATCGCGTTCTCCTCGCTCTTCAGCGGCACCCCGCGGCGCCGTTCACTGGATCGACACGGGGGTGCGCGGGATCGTCACGACCTCCTTCGGGTGACAACGATCACCTGGACCCATTTTTGCGGGTAAGCGTGACGAATCCGGACATGCCGTGTCTTGAGGACGTCAGCTCCCGCGGGGAAAGGATTGTCGAGCAGCAGATGACGACATCCACCGAGATCGCGCTCGACGACGCCACGCTGGTGGCTCGCGCGCGCGATGGCGATACGAATGCCTACGAACAGCTGGTCCGGCGCTATCAGGGGCCGATGTACCGGCTCGCGATGCGGATGCTGGCGAGCACCGGGGACGCCGAGGACGTGGTGCAGGAAGTGTTCCTCACCGCGTGGCGCAGGCTCGGGCAGCTGCAGGAGGACGCCGCGTTCGTCGGGTGGCTCTACCGGACCACGACGAACCGGTGCCTCAACGTCATCCGCGGCCGCAAGCCGGTCGCCGACGTCGAGCTGGACGAGCACGCGTCGACCGGTTCGGCGGGCAGGCCGGAGCGTGCCGCCGAAACGAGTGCGCAGCTGGCGGCGCTGACCGACGCGCTCGCGTTGCTGACTCCGGAACAACGCGCCTGCTGGCTCCTCCGCGAGGTGCACGGGCGGTCCTACAACGAGATCGCGCAGGCGTTGAACACCACGGCCACGGCCGCGCGCGGACGGATCGCGCGCGCTCGGGCACAACTGGCGGAGGTGATGGCGCCATGGAAATAGCACAGGACTACCTCCTGCCCTGCGGCCGCGACGTCGAGACGATGTGGGAGCGGCTCGACGAGCCGGACGAGCACGAAACCGGCTGTGAACACTGCGGCGGCGCGCGGGCGAGCCTGCTGGTGCTGCGTGAGCTGACCGGTGAGCTGATCGCGGACGAGCCGGAACCGTCGCTCGACCTGACCGGCCGGATCATGGCGGCCGTGCGCGCCGACGTGCGCAAGCGCGACCTGTTGCCGGTGGCGACCACCGAACCCGGCGCGGTGCGGGTGAGCGCGCAGGCCGTGGCCGCGGTGCTGCGGTTCGCCGCCGACAGTGTCGAGGGCGTGCGCGCGCGCCGGTGCAAGGTGACCGAGGCAGCCGACTACTCCGTGATCGTCGAGATGACCATCGCGGTCGCGTATCGGGAGTTCAGCGGAACCGCGCTGGCACTGGTCCGCGATCGGGTGGCAGCGGCGGCGAGCGCCCGTGTCGGCGTCCGGCTGGCCCGGCTCGATCTCACCATGGACGACCTTTATGAATCCTGAAACCGAATCCGTGATCGCCGAGCCGGTGATCGCCGCGGTCGCCGCGTACGCCGCGGCCACCGTGCCCGGTGTGATCCGGCTCGAACCGGGACTGCGCGGGCTCGCCGGCTCGGTCGTCCGCACGGCACGCCAGAAGATCAAGGGCCTCGACCCGGCGCCGACCGAAGGCGTCCGGGTCACGATCGAGAAGGGGGAGGTCCGGTTGGAGATCGATCTGACCAGCTCCGGTTTCGACCAGGTCGCCGCCGTCGGGCAGGCCGTGCAGCGCACGGTCGCCCGCGCCGTCGCCGACGCCACCGGGCTGACGGCGGCCTCGGTGACCGTGTCCATTGTGGACATCGAGGGCGGGCTGCGATGACCGCGCGGAGCGACCTGACCCAGGCACTGCTGGCCGCGCTGCGCGAGCTGGACGGTCTCCGTCCCGCCGCGCCTGGGGACCTCGGCGCGCTGGCCATCGGCGTGGACGCGGACCTCATCGAGATCCGGCTCGTCGCGCTGGCACTCCCCCTGCCTCCCTTGCTGAGCAAGGCGGAAGCCGTCCTGCGTTCCATTGTGGACGGTTCGCCGTGGCAGGCCGCGCGGCTGCGGCTGCTGGTCACCGATCTCGACGCGGCCGCGCTCACCCGGGAAAGAGAGCCGGGTCACATGATCAGCCCGTGACATTCCCGCGCACCGCGGGTCCTAACACCAGACCGACGAATTGAGGGAGCAGCCATGACGAACACGACCACCAAGGCACCCGGCACCGAGATCGCCAAGACCGACGCGCTGGCCTCTTCGCAGGGCACCACGACCATCGCCGACACCGTCGTGCAGAAGGTCGCCGGGCTCGCCACCCGCGAGGTCCCCGGCGTGCACGCGCTCGGCAGCGGCACCGCGCGGGCGTTCTCGGCGCTGCGTGAGCGCATCCCCGGCGGTTCGGCCAGCGCGGGCCAGGGCGTCGCGGTCGAGGTCGGCGAGAAGCAGGCCGCGATCGACCTGGTGATCCTCGTCGAGTACGGCGTGTCCATCGCCGAGCTCGCGCGTTCGGTGCGCCGCAACGTGATCACCGCGGTCGAGCAGATGACCGGGCTCGAGGTCGTCGAGGTCAACATCAATGTCTCGGACGTGCACATCCCCGGCGACGACGACGAAAGCTCGGACTCCACCCGCGTCCAGTAACCACTGAGCCAAGGAGAACACCATGTCCGCCACCCAGCTCGGCCTGCTGACCGGCCTCGCACTCGGGTTCGCCGCGGCCTTCGGCGGCTTCGGCGCCTTCCTGGTCGTGCTCGTACTCGGCGCGCTCGGCCTGCTCGCAGGCCGTGTGCTCGACGGCAAGCTCGACCTGTCCCAGCTGACCGGCCGCGATCGGGGCTGACCATGACCATCGCCGAGCTGGGCACGCTCACGATCGCGGACCGCGCGGTCGAGCGCATCGCGGCGCGCGCCGCCACCGAGGTCGACGGCATCGGGGAAACCGCCAAGGCCAGCGCGAAGGTCGACGGCGGTTTCACCAGCCTCGGTGTGCGGCTCTCGGTCGACTACCCGCTCTCGGTCGCGAAGACGACCGAGCGGGCCCGCGCGCACCTGCTGAGCAGGGTCGAGGAATACACCGGCCTCACCGTGTCGCGAATGGACATCACTGTCACCTCTTTGGCCAGTGCGGCCGCTGTCACCAGGAGGGTCCTGTGAAGCGACGGTCGCGCAGGAGTCTCCCCGCGACGTTGACCGCGCTCGTCCTGCTCGCGCTGTGTGCGCTGGTCGCGATCGTGTCGATCCAGCTGATCGTCGGTGAGCGGCCGTGGGTCGACTACCGGGTCGTGACGCGAGTCCGCTGGAACGAGCTGGTCCCGGCGATCGCGGGCGGGGTCGCGGCCGCGCTGGGCCTGGTGTTGCTGCTCGCGGCCGTCGTTCCTGGCCGTCTGACGGTGTTCCCGTTGCGCGGGGAGGAATCCGGCATCGACTCAGGGGCTTCCCGGCGGAGCTACCGAAGCACGCTGCGGGCCACGGCGTCCGGAGTGGACGGTGTCCGTAGCGCGAAGCTGAAGGTGGGCCGTCGTCAGGTGGCGGCGGTGGTCTCGACCGAGCGCACGGTCGTCGACGGCCTGGCCGACGCCGTGCGCTCGGCGCTCGATCACCGGCTGGAGCAGATCGGGCCGGTCGAGCGGCCGACGGTGAAGGTCAGGGTCAAAGCGGCCAGGAGTGTGTCATGAGCAGCCATAATCGTCCGGCACGGCTCAACCGCGCGGTGCTCGCCTTGTTCGGGCTGGTGCTGATCGCGGGTGGCGGCTTCGCGGTCGCCACGCACTTCGGCAAGCTGACGGTGATCGCGCCGGACGCGACCGTGTTGCCCGCCGGTACGCCGTCGACCTGGGTGTACTACGTGGCGGCCGCGGCCGCGATCGTGGCCGGGCTGCTGATGGTGCGCTGGCTGGCCGCTCAGCTGGTGCGCAAGCCCAAGGCCTCCGCCTGGGTGTTCGATCAGGATCGCGGCCGGACCGAACTGGCCGCCGCCACGGCCTGCGCGCCGTTCGCGGCCGAGGTCGGCGGGTATCCGGGAGTGCACGACGTCAGCGCGGCCTTGGCGGGGAACCAGGAGTCGGCTTCGCTGGCGCTGGTGGTGACCGTCGAACAGGACGGGGACCTGACCGCGATCCGGCGGCGTCTCGACGAAGAAGGGTTTCCCCGGCTACGGCAGGCGCTCGACCTCGAGGAATTGCCGGTCCGGCTCGAGTTCCGGTTCTCGGCCAAAGCCGGGGCTCGGGCTAGGTAGTCGTGAGTGGTATGGCCGGTTAGAACCGGCCATACCACTCACGACCCCAGGTCAGAGGGTGCGGCGGTACCGGTTCAGCACCCGGTCGACCAGGCTCTCAGCGCCGCCCAGGTAGCCGGCCGGGTCCAGCAGCTCGGTCAGGCGTTGTGGACGGATCAAGCCGTCGAGTTCCGGTGTCGCCTGGACGACCTCGGCCAGTGTCTTGCCGGTGCCGGCCGCCTGCAGAGCCGCGCAGGTGAGCAACTTCTTGGCCTGGGTCTTGCCCAGCAACGGCGCCAATGCCACGTTCAGGCGTTCCGTCACGATCGCTCCCCCGGTCAGCGCGAGGTTCTCGGCCATACGCTCGGGATGCACCACCAAGCCCTCGCTCAGCTCGACCGCGGTATGCGACGCTCCCCCGGCCAATCGCAGTGCCTCGCGCAACGGCTGCCACTCCGAATGCCAGGCTCCGCCGGGTCGCTCGTCGTCCGCGAGCATGCTCTGCGCGAGGATCAACGTCAGCGCGGGCACTTGCCGGGCCGCCGACACGATCAGCGTCGACAGCACTGGATTCCGCTTCTGTGGCATCGCCGACGAGGCGCCGCGCCCCGCGGCCTCTGGTTCCGAAACCTCCGCGATCTCCGTGCGGCACAACAATTGCACGTCCAGTGCGAACTTCCCCAAAGCCCCCGTGACGAACTGCAGCACCGCCCCGAGATCGGCGATCGGGGTCCGCGCGGTGTGCCAGCACGTCGTCGGTTCCGTCAGCTCCAGCTCCTCGGCGAACGGCCCGAGCAGCTCGACGCCGCCCAGTGGCAGGCGTGTGCCCGAGTCGATCTCGGCGTACTCGCCGTACGCGGCGAGGGTGCCTGCCGCGCCGCCCAGTTCGGCGGGCAGGCCGGCGCAGACCAGTGCGCGCAGGCGGATCTGGGCGTCCAAGATCAGCTGGAGCCAGTTCGCCGCCTTCAAACCGAACGTGATCGGGACGGCGTGCTGGGCCAGCGTCCGCCCGGCCATCACCGTGTGGCGATGCTCGTCGGCCAAGCGGGCCAACGCCGCCGCGATCGCCTCCAGATCGGTGTTGATCAGGTCGAGTGCGCGGCGGGCGACGAGCATCGACGCCGAGTCGAGGATGTCCTGGCTGGTCGAGCCTCGGTGGACGTACTCGGCCGCCTCGGGGTCGAGCCTGGCGACGACCTTGGTGAAGGCCGGGACGAAGGCGACGACCGGGTTGGCCGCCGCTCTGGCCGCGCGGGCCAGTTCCGCAACGTCCAGATACTCATGGCGGGCGGCCGCGGTGATGGCCGTGGCCGCAGAGGCTGGGATCAGGCCGAGCCTGGCTTGGGCTCGCGCCAGTGCGGCTTCCGCGTCGAGCATGGCCTGGAGCCAGGCCTCGTCGGCGACGATCGGTTCGACCGGGGTGCCGGCCCAGGTCGGTGCGAGCAGGCCCCCGTCGGTGAAACTGGTGGTCATGGCTCTCCTGTCAGACGGCGAGCGTGGCGTCGAGTGCCAGCACCGCGCGGGCGATCGCGTCCGCGTCCTCGAGGGTGACCGAGCCGACGCCGGGACGGATGCCCGCCGCCGTCACCCAGTGCACGCCCTCGGTCGGGACGCCGAACGCGAACCGCGACGGATGCGCGCGGCCGTGTGAGTCGACGACGCGGTACGGGCGGGCGGTGACCGACAGGCCGCCGCTTTCGTAGGCTCCGTCCGGCAAGCGGTACGGGCGGCATTGCCCGGTCGCCAAGAGGTGCCGCAGCAACGGGTTCCCGGAGCGGCGCAGGTCGATCTCCGGCAGCCTGGCCTCGATCAGGCCGGTGACCGGGACGGCGGGCGACGGGATCGAGGAGCCCACCAGGAAACGGCCTCCTGACGGTTCGACCGTCATGCCGGGACCGGTCATGTGCAGCACACCCGCCTCGATCAACGCGATCATCTCCTCGATGCGCCGGGCGGGCGGGCCGATCGAGGTGTAGGCGTTGAGCGGGTTGTACCAGCTTTCCAGTTCGTCCCGATAGGACTCGCCGTCGATGCCGCCGTGGTCGACGACCTGGCGGATCTCGTTGCGCAGGTCGCGCAGCACGTCCAAAGCGGACTTGAGCGGGCTGGTCCGGTTGCCCATCCTGGCCTGCTCGACGTCAGCGCGCAGGTAGTCCAGCAGCCAGGCGGTGAACTCGCCGGTGTCGGCGAACTCCCGGTCACCCTGCGGCCTGCTGATCCGCTCCCAGCTCCAGCGCTCGGTGATGCCGTAGCGCTCCAGCAGTGGTTCCTCGTCACGGGTGCGGACGAACTCCGACACGAACGCCTGGCCGTCCTTTTCGGACGAACACAAGGTCTGGTAGTAGACCGCCTTGACCTCGAGGTCGACCAGTGGCCACACCGAGTCCGAGAACGCGACCGGCGCCAGCGTGCGCAACTCCCTGATCTTCGCCGAGGTCAGGAACAGCGGCAGATGGCGTCCCGACGCGCCTTTCTGGTTCTCGCCTCGTGCGTGGTAAGGGATTCCGCGCCGCGAACCGGCGAACAGCTGAGGCTCCAAACCGGACTTGACGTACCGAAGACCGGAGGCGTGCCTTTCGTAGACACCACCGCGTTCGACCGTGAGCAGGTTGATGTAGTCGAAGAAATTCAGGCCGAGCCCACGCAACGCGACCGGCTCGCCCGGCATGAACCGCCGGGTCTCGGCGTCGGCCGGGTTGGACTGCTCCAGGTAGATCAGCTTGTGCGCCTGGGCGAACGTGCTCAGCCGCTCCTGCTCGGCCGAGCGCGCCACCGGGCCGTGGCCCAGCGCGAGCACCACGGCGTCCAGTCCGGAAAGGACGGTGCCGTCCCGCAATGACAACGTCTGCTTGCCATCGGCCGTGTCGTCCAGCGCGACCGCGGCCGACGCGTGGACGATCACCGACACCTGCTCCGGCGCGTTGGCGACCAATCGTCTGAAGACCCACTGCAGATAGTGGCCGTAGTAGGCGCGTGACGGGTAGTCGTCCGGGCCGAGCTGATCGGCCTCGGCACGCACCCAGGCCGGGTACGCGCCGGGCAGCTCGCCATCACGCAGCCAGGTCGACCATTCGTACAGGCTCGGACCCGGCACGATCGGGCCTGCACACTGGACGCTTTCGTCGGTGAACAGGCTGACCTGCGACGCGACCGTGTTCATCAGCAGCCCCGTGCGCTGCCTGGTCCGCCACACCGCACCGGGTCCTGCCGGGAACTCGTCGACCACATGCAGCACGACCGGGACACGCGTGCTGTCCACATTGGCCAGCAGCCGTTCCACCACCGAGGTGCCACGCGGCCCCGCACCGACCAGGCAGAGCCGGAGCTCACCGCTCATCGTCGGCCATCCCGTCGCGCCAGCTGGGCCTGCCCGGCTTCCAATCGAGGCTGAGCCTGGCCCGGTCGTTCGACGCGCCGCGCATCTCGGTGAGCTGGTACGCGGTGAACCAGCCGAGCAGCCGCCCGGCGAGGTCGGCCGGAACGGCCCGCGGCGGTGGCCCGCCGAGCTGCTCGGCGAAGTGCGGCAGCCAGACCGAGGCCTCGGCCGGGTCGTCGTCGGTGATGTTGAACGTCCCGGTCGCGTCGCTCTCGACGGCGAGCACCGCGGCCTGCGCGGCGTCGTCGGCGTGCACGAACGACGTGATCCCGCCCGCGATGTCCGGCATCCGCAGCTTTCCGGCGGCGACCGCGGTGGCGGTCGCGCCGTCGCGGCCGTACCAGGTGCCGGGGCCGTAGAGCGTGCCGTAGCGGAGGGCCACACCGGAAATGTCCTTGGTGCCGAGGACGAGCCGTTCCAGCTCGGCGATCGCCTGAACCGTGCGCGCCCAGTCCTCGTCGGGCGCGTCGAGGTAGAGCGGGGCGTCCTCGTTGAGCACCGGGTCACCCTCCGGCGCCGTGCCGAACGCGATGCTCTGCGCGACGATCCGCCGGACACCGGCGTCACGCGCGGCGGTGAGCAGGTTCGCCGTGCCCTCGGTGCGCAGCCTGGCCGTCACCTCGAAGCCGAGCGAACCACGGTCACGCAGCGCCGAGAGCTGGTGCACGATCACGTCCGGTCTCGCCACCAGCAGCGCGGCGCGTACCGCGTCGCGGTCGAGCGCGTCGGCGACGACCGTCAGATCGGCTGACGGCGCGCGGGCGGGCTCGCGGACCATGGCCGTCACGTGATGACCGCGCGCCCGCAGCAGCGGGAGCAACCTCCGCCCGATCACCCCGGTCGCGCCGGCGATCAGCACGCGCATCCCTCAGTCCTTTCCGTCGTGGGCCGCGACCCGCATCAGCAGGCGGCAGGCCGGATCGCCGTGCCGGAGACATCCGGTGGCGCAGTTCTCCGAGAGTTCGACGCCGAGCCCTGCCGACCAGCCCGCGTGGATCTCGGTGCACGGGCATTCGTAGCCGTCGAGCGAACCGGCCATCCGGACCATGGTCACGGCGAAGTTCTGCCGCATGGTCAGTTCCAGCAGGTCATCGCCGATCACCTCGATCCCGCCGTCACGCAGCTCCGACGGGAACATGTACTCGGCGCAGGCGTCGTAGCGGGCGCGGAGTTCGTCCAGGTCAGCGGCCGGTTTGCCGCCGAACTGGCGCAGCATCCGCTTGCCGACGTGCGCGGCGACGAACCGCAGCGCCTCGGCGTTGATCTCGTTCGCGACCGCGTGCCCGAAGCGTTTCGCGACGCCCTGATACCAGCGCGCGTCGTGCAGCCACCACTGGCGATACACGTCCATCGCGCGCGCGGCGCGCGGTTCGACCGCGGTCATTTCTCCGCCAAGAGACGGGTGCGGAACTTCTCGCGCATCTCACGCTTGAGCACCTTGCCGGTGGCGCCCTTGATGACGTCGGCGGCGTCCATCCGCATCGCCTTCGTCAGCTGCGGGAAGCCATGCGTGTCAAGGGTTTCGTTGATCACCGACGTCCACTCGGCGTCGCTGAGCGACGCGTCGTCCGCGACCTGGACAAGCACGTATGCATCGGCGACGCCGTCACCATCCCAGTCTGCGCGGACGCCGTCCGGCGCGACGGCGACGACTGTGCAGTCGGCCAGCTCGGGCAGTTCACGCAACAGCAGTTCCTCGGTGCGGGTGCTGAACACGATCCCGTTGACGGTGCGGATCGCGTCCGGCGCGCGGTCGAGGTGATAGAAGTTGCCTTCTTCGTCCTGAATGGACAGATCACCGGTCAGCCAGTAGCCGCCGAGCCGTAGCTGATGCCAGGTCTTCGTGTCGTTCCAGTAGCCGGGGGTCAGCGTCGGCGACTTCACGCCCAGCCTGCCGACCTGCCCCGGCGGCAACGGGACGCCTTCTTCGGACAGCACCGCGCCCTCGGCGAAGCTCATCGGCTTGCCGATGCACCTGCCGTACGAGGCGCTGCCCGGCTTGTGTCCATTGTGGAAGATCGAGTACCCGGTCTCCGACGAGCCGAGCCCGTCGGTGAACACCGAACCCGCGACCCGGTGTCGCTTGAAGTCCTCGCCGACGGTCACGTAGCTGCCCTGCGCGATCAGCTCGCGGACGTGGGCCTCGTGCGCGGCGTCGCCGGTGTTGTACCAGGCCTCGATGCTGCTCATCTTGCGCTCGCTGAGATCACTCGTGGCGATCTCGCCGTAGGTCCCTGCGAAACCGAACACGGTAGTCGGCTGGAACCGGTCGATGGCATCGAGGACATCGGACCCACGCTGGCTGGACTGCAGGTAGACCGGCGACCGGAGCAGCAGCCCGAACATCATCACGGACATGGCTGCGTTGTGCGAGCCCGGAAGTGCTACTAGCAACCTCCCCATGGCCGTGCCGACGGAGAGTTTCAGCCGGTGCAGCTGGGCATAGAGCAGGGTCTCGTGGGTGTGCGGGACGGCCTTCGGCATGCCGGTGGTGCCCGAGGAGTGCGAGATGATGATCGGGTCGGTCTTGTCGTGCGCGTACGGGAAGACCTTCGGCAGCGGCTGCCGGTCGTCGGCTCGGATCGCCGAGGCGGTGACGCAGAAGCCGAGGCCGAGGCGTTCGTAGTTCTGCTTGAAGTTCTCCTGATGCGCCTCGTCGGTGATGATCCCGACGGCGCCCTGGCGGCGCACGTACTCGAGCGCGATCTCGGGCTTGAGGTTGCCGTTGACGAACGACGGGATCGCCCCGAGCGACTGCACCGCCATGAAGTTGATCGCGAACTCGGTGCTGGAGAACGTCTGGACCGCGACCGGATCACGCGGCTTGACGCCCCGCGCGTGATACCAGCCCGCGTAGATCTCGACGATGTCGTGCAGCTGCCCGAGGGTGAGCACATCCGGCCGGGTGCCGTCCGGCGCCAGCCAGGTGCCGTCGGTCCACAGCACCTCGTCGTCCATCGACCGGCCGTAGGCCTTGAGCCGGTGGATGACGTTGCCCGCGCCGAGCCGCTCGTCGCCGAGGATCTGGGCCCGATCTTCCTTGCTGATCACGATGATTCTCCCTTGAGTGAGGTCTGGGCCAGCGCGACGAGTCCCGGCACGCCGCCGGCGGGTGGCTCGTCGTCGAGGCTCGCGATGAGCAGCGCGACCGCGACGTGTTCGGCGGGCGCGGCGGTGCCGAGCACCCGGTGCACCGCTGCCGTGCGCGGGTTTTCGGCCAGTTCGACGCCGATGACCAGCACCTGGTCCAGGTCCTCGTCGGCGAGCAGGACCGAGGTGACGTCGAGCGGTCCGGAGCCGGGTTCGTCCCCTGTGGACACCGACAGCAGCGGCCCGGTGATGCCGAACTCCTTGCTGACGTAGCCGAGGATCGCGTTCGACGTCGCCTGCATGAACAGCAGCGCGTTGTGCGGCTGCCCCTCGGTGAGCAGCTTGCTGGCGAGATCGGTGGTGCCGCTGTCGCCGATCACGCTCGCCAGCACGATGGCGGTGCGCGTGCCGTCGGCCGGGTAGGTGTTCAGGCAGCCTGCCGCGACCTCGTACACGAGCGGGTTGAACGGGGACTCGACGAAGCCGCTGACCTGCGCCGGTTCGCCGGGACCCGCGATCGCCGCGGACAGGATCTTCATACTCGCTCCAGCAGCAATGCCGTGTTCGCGCCACCGAAGGCCGCGTTGACGGTCAAGGCGCGGCGCAGCTTCGCCTTACGCGGTTCGTTCGGCACGTAGTCGAGGTCGCACTCCGGGTCCGGCGTGGTGAAACCGGCGGTCGGCGGCACGACACCGTCGAGCAGCGCGAGCAGCGAGATCACGAACTCGACCGCACCGGAGGCCTCCAGCAGATGGCCGGTGGTGCTCTTGGTCGAGCTGATCGGCACCTCCGGCGCGCGGTCGCCGAAGACCTCGTGGAAGCCCCGCGTCTCCGCGAGATCGTTGTGCTTGGTGCCGGTGCCGTGCGCGTTCACGTAGTCGACGAGCGCGCCGGCGTCGTCGCCCGCGCGACGCAGTGCCGAGCGCACCGCGGTGACCAGGCCCCTTGCTTCGGGATGAGGCCGCGCGATGTGATGCGCGTCGGAAGCCGCACCCCAGCCGACGACTCGCGCGAGCGGCAGTGCCCCGCGCCTTTCCGCGCTGTCGGCCGATTCCAGCACCACGGCGGCCGCGCCGTCACCGAGCAGCAGTCCCGACCGGTCCGCGCTGAACGGCCGCACGACGCCATCGCGTGCGAGCGCCCAGCCGGAGTCGAACTTGGCCTGGTTCTCCTCCTCTACCAGGTAAGCCCCGGCGCAGACCGCGCTCTCCACGCGACCGGACGCGATCATCCGGCAGCCGTGGATCAACGCGCTGGCCGACGCGACACACGCGTTCGTGAACGCCATCCTCGGCCCTCGCGCCCCCAGCCGGACGGCCAGCGCTTCGGCCAGCCTGGCGGGCACGGTGCCGCCGACACCGGCCGAATTCGTCCCGCCCGAACGCCAGAACCGGGTCAGCGCCGTGAAATCGCCAGCCGTGCCGACCAGGACAGCGGTGTCCCGACCGGCCGGAAGATCCGCCATTTCGACGGCGGTGTCGGCGCACCGCGACAGCACCGGGCGCACGGCGGGCGTGTCCTCGGCGTCATAGGTCGCGGCGACATGCGAACGCAGGCCGGTGGTGGCGAACCGGGTGATCTCCGGGAACTCCTGGCGCCCGGCGAAGACACCGTCCCGCACCCGCGCCGGGCCCTCGCCGAACGCGGTGTGCACGCCGTACCCGGTGACGACGACCTCAGCCATCGCTGCCTCGTTTCGCCAGGCCCTCGGTGATGCGGGTGACCGAGGTGACGCCGGTGACGTGCTCGTCCTCGGGATCGAGCGCGATCCCGTGCCGCAGTTCGAGCAGGTGCAGGAACCACACCAGGCCGAGCGAGTCGAGCACGACCTCGGCGTCGTCGGAGTCCAGATCGGGGAAGATCTTCGGATCGGACAGCAGCAGCCGCACCTGCTCGGCGGTGATCCGCGTCCCGGCGTCGGTGGTCATGCCTTGGCGCCGCGCTTCGCGACGTCGGTGACGAGCTCACCGAGGCTCATCGCGCCGAGCGGCTCGATGTCGGTCTCCGGGAACTCGACGCCGAAGCGGCGCTCCAGCCGCATGGTCAGCTCGATCAGGCTCAGCGAGTCCAGGTCGATGCCGCCGGAGCCCAGCGGCGCGGCGTCGTCGACCTCGCCCTCGAGCGGGTGGCTCATGTCGTCGGTGACGGTCTTGAGCACGAACAGGCGGATCTCGGTTTCAAGGGTGGTCTGCATTTCTGTCCTTCCGGTTAAGCGGGAATCGCCCCGCGAAGCACCTCGCCGCGGCGGACGAGCTTTCCGTTGGGGGTACGGGGAAGTTCGGCGAGCACCCGGATCCGGCGCGGCAGTTTGTAGTCGGCGAGCCGCTCGCGGCACCAGGCGAGCAGCTCGGATTCCGAGGCCGTGCCGGTCACGTAGGCCTCGATGAGGCCGTCGTGCACGACCACCGCGTCGAGCACCTGGGAATGCCTGCGCAGCACCGCTTCGACCTCGCCGAGATCGACCTTCAGGCCGCCGATGACGACCAGCGAGTCGCCGCGGCCGAACAGCAGGAGGCCGCCGTCGTCGGCGATCTCGGCGCGGTCGCGGGTGCGCAGCCAGCCGTCGCGATAGCGCTCGCCGGGCACCGGGTGCAGGTACGGCGAGCCCTCGGGCAGGTGGACTTCGAGCTCGCCGTCGAGCACGCGCATCCGGACACCGGGGGTGGCCTTGCCGACGGACGGGCGCATCGAGCCGCTGACGTCCATCGCGACGACACCGGTTTCCGTGGTGCCGTACGACTCGCCGACCGCGAAGCCGAACCGGTCCTCGAACCGTTTCGCGGTGGCCGGGTCCATGATCTCGCCGCCGCTGACCGCCGCGCGCAGCGAAGGAAGGGGCGGAAGCCGCGAAGCCGTGCTGACCAGCTCGTAGTGGAACGGCGTGCCGAACAGGTGATGCACGTCGTGCCGTGACGCCGCGGCGAGAATGTCCTTTGCGGACACCCGGTCGGCGAACACCGCGGTCACGCCCGCTTTCAGCGAATGCAGCAGTCCCGCGATGAGGCCGAAACTGTGCGCGGTGGAGCTGAGCAGGAGCACCCGCTCCCCCGCCTTCGGCATGCCGTCGATGCGGGTGAAGCGGTCGATCTCCTCGGCGATGGACTCCGGTGTGCGGCCGATGACCTTGGGCGTGCCCGTCGACCCCGAGCTGAACTGCACCAGCCGGTGCGCGGTGGCCGCCGGCAGCCCGTCGCCGTGGTGCCGGGTGATGAGCTCGTACTCCCTGGCGAAGCTCGGCGTCTGCCCGGCGACGCCGCCGCGGACGGTGAACTCGGGATGCGCCGTCGCGCGGACCGCGGTGACCTCGGCAGGCTTGAACCGGTGGTCGACGAGCATCACCTGCGCGCCGAGGCTCCACAGCGCGAGCATCGCCTGCACCTGCGTGTAGCTCGGCGGCACCTGCAGCATCACCGTGCTGCCTTCGCGGATCCCGCAGCCCGCGAACACGGCGGCCTCCCGCGCGACCTCGGTGCGCACGCGGACGCGGGTGCGGATGTCGTCGCCGTGCGCGAGATACGGCAGGTCGCCGGGGTGCGCGTCGAACAGCTCCCGCAGTAGCCTGGTCATCCCCGTCATCAGGACTCCCGGCAGAACTCGCCGATCGGGATGCCGACGTGGCGCTGGTCGGTCGCGATGTAGCCGAGCAGCTCGTCGCCGAGCTGGAGTTCGGTGACATTCCGGACCTTCGCGCCGGGGCCGAGCACCCGCACGTGCCAGTCGTCCTGCACGGTCAGGCTCACGATGACGCCTTCGGCCGAGTGCGCGGTGATGGTCAGCAGCGGACGCGACTCGAGCTTCGCGCGGCCGACCACGACGCGGCGGGTCTTGCCGTCGGCGTTGACCGCGAGCACCGTGCTGCCGGACCCGAGCTCGCTGAGGTAGTTGGTTCGGTTGTTCGGCCCCAAAACGTACGAGTGCAGCGCGCCGGCGTTGACCCGGAACGGGCGGGTCGGCATGTACGGCAGCGGATGCGTTTCGCTGCAGCACAGGATGAAACCGGTCGAGTAGGAGCCGACGAGGATGCCCTCGTCCTCACCGAAGTGCGAGCAGGTGTCGACGCAGACGCGGTCGCCGAGTCCGTGGTGTTCGATCCGGTCGACGGTCAGCGTCGCGAGCGCGAGCTCCGGCGACTGGGCCTCCAGCATGCGGACGAGCGCGAAGACCTCGCCCGCGTCCTTGGGCGCCAGCAGAATGCCCTCGGAACCGCGTTCGAGTACGTCGACGACGATCGAAGCCTCTTCGAGGTCGGCGCAGACGCAGATCAGCGCGCCGGGCGACTTGTCGGCGGCGGCAAGCACGATCTCGAGCGGGATCTTCGTCGGGTCGGCGAATTCGACGACGGTGTAAGGGAGGTCGACCGCGGCGGAGCAGGCGAGCTTGAGCGTGCGGTCGTCGCGGACGTGGACCCAGCCCGCGACGTTCTTGTCGGCCTGGTGGCTCAACGCGGACAGCTCGTCCTCGGTGGTGACGTCGGTGACGTTGATGCCTGCGGTGCCCTCACCGGCGAGGACGCCGACGACCGTGGGCGGCAACGTCGCCAGCAGCGCGGCGTCGTCGGCGAGCACGCCGTGGACCTTGGCGTGGATGGCCGCGTCAATCACCCCCTCGCGGTGCTCGATCGGGACTGTGCGGACGTCGATCCATGCGAATTTCATGCGGCGCCTGTCTTCACGGTTGGACGGGTTTCGGTGGTCTGGACAGGTGAGGCGTGCACGACCGCGGCGAGGCGGGCGACGAGCGGCGCGGGCTGTGGGCTGGTGAAGATCCGGCGGCCGATGGCGAGCCCGGCGCAGCCCGCGAGCATGAGGCTCGCGCCGTACGCGACGACGTTGGAGCCGTCGGCGGCACCGCCGGCGCAGAGAATGGGTATCGGGCAGCTCTCGACGACCTCGGCCATCCGGTCGACCGGCGTGGCCGAGGTCGTCTTCACCAGGTCCGCACCGAGGTCGACGGCGATGTTCACCACGTGCGAGAGCAGCTTGGGGTCGTGCGGGTCCTTGATACGCGGGCCACGCGGGTAGATCATCGCGAGCAGCGGCATGTTCCAGGTGTCGCAGGCATTCGCGACGGCGCCCAGATCGGCCAGCTGCTTCGACTCGGTGTCGGAGCCGATGTTGACGTGCACGCTCACCGCGTCCGCGCCGAGCCGCACGGCCTCCTCGACCTCGCCGACCAGCACCTTCGCGTCGGTGTCGCCGGCATGTATCGTGCCCGCTGACAAATGCACGATCAGTGAGCATCGGCCGAGCAGTTCCGGCGCGATCGTGCGGGCCCGGCCCTTGTGCACGATGACCGCGTCCGCACCGCCTGCCACGACCGCCCTGATCAGGTCATCCCAGCCGCCGCGCCGCACCACGGGCCCGTCCGAAACACTGTGGTCCAGTGGCACGAAAAGGTATTTCCCGTCGCCGGCGACAGAAAGCCGGCGCAACCGGAAATTCTTGCCGTCGATAGCCATCTTATCCTCCTCTCATCTGCGTTCACGGGTCGAACAATCAATGCCGTAATAGTGCATTGATTACACCTGTAGACACCAATACCGACCCGGCATAACTCGGAGGTTATGGCTTTTTGAGTATATTCTTAAAAAGCCCTTTAAGATGGCGTCGCTCGCGACGGCGGGCGGGTTTCGTAACGGCGTCACACGACTGTCGCCGACCCGGAGATCCGAGTCACACGCTGCTGAGGGCCTGCTGTGAGCGTTGTGAGGGATAACCCTTGAAATCGCCGTTGCCTGTTGCCTCGGAGCCAATAACCCCGGGACTATGGCCCCACAGAACAAGCATAAGGGACACTTCTCAAAGAACTCTGAGAATCCACTCGTTCGCTTTGAAAAATCTCTCAGCCTCGTCTGCGATATTCAGCGCACATACTCGCACCCACTGAGGAGGACCGGTGCCGGAAGCGTTCCCCGCCGTCACAGTCGCGATCGCCTATCACGGCGGACGCGGGCACACCGCCAGGCTCGGCGAGGCCGTCGCCGACGGCGTGTCGGCGGTCGGCGGGGTCGAGGTCGTCATGGTCGAGGTCAGCGAGATCACCACCCCGCAGTGGCACCGGCTCGACGACGCCGACGCGATCATCTTCGGCGCACCCACCTACATGGGCACCGCGTCCGCGGCTTTCCACGGTTTCGCCGAGGCCAGCAGCCGTCGGTGGTTCACCAGGCGCTGGGCGGACAAATTGGCCGCTGGCTTCACCAACTCGGGATCGATGGCAGGCGACAAGTCCAGCACGCTCGCCTACTTCGCGACGCTGGCCGCCCAGCACGGCATGCTCTGGGTCACACTCGGGCTCGCGCCGGGCTGGAACTCGGGCAAAGGCAGCGAGCACGACCTCAACCGGCTCGGGTTCCATCTCGGCGCCGCCGCGCAGTCCAATGTAGACAGCAAGCCGGACGTGGTGCACAAGTCCGACCTCGCGACCGCCGAGCACCTCGGCACCAGGGTCGCGACGCAGGCCCGCGTCTTCGCGGCCGGCAGGCTGGCAACGCGACCATGAGCGGTGCACACGCCCGTCCTCGCACCAAGCCTGCGCCACCGTTCGTACTGGCCGCCGCGGTCACCGCCCAGACGCTCGTGCTGCTGGACAACACCATCCTGAACATCGCCGTCGACGTGCTGTCCGACCCCGTGCGCGGCATCGGGGCCAGTGGCAGCGAGCTGGCCTGGGCCGTCAGCACCTACCCGCTGATGTTCGCCGCGCTGGTCTTCACCGGCGGCGCGCTCAGCGACCGGTTCGGCCCCCGCGCGGTGCTGATCTCCGGGCTCATCGTGCTCGCGCTCGCCTCGATCGTCGCCGCCGTCTCCGGCGACGCGACCGTGCTGGTGCTCGCCCGCGGGGTGATGGGGATCGGCGGCGCGCTGGTCACCCCCGCCACGCTCGCCATCGCGACACTGGGCGTACCACCCGAACACCGCGCCAGGGCGATCGCGATCTGGTCGTCGGCAGGCGGTGTCGCGGTCGCGATCGGACCGGTGCTCGGCGGGTTGCTGCTCGCCCGGTTCTGGTGGGGTTCGATCTTCCTCGTCAACGTGCCGATCGCGCTGGTGTGCATCGTGGGCGCACTGTCATTCGTCCCCAAACTATCCATTTCGGACAAACGTCCGCTTGATCCGGCCGGGCTGATCCTGTCCATGCTCGGGCTCGGCGGCCTGGTCTTCGGCATCATCGAAGGCGGGCGCGCCGGGTGGACGGACCCGCTCGCGGTGACGACCGCACTCGCGGGCATAGCGCTCATCGTCGTGTTCACGCTGGTCCAGCTGCGTTCGCGGCACCCGAGTTTCGACGTCCGCCTGTTCACCAGCCCTCGCTTCGCGGGCGGTGCGCTCGGCCTGCTCTTCAGCTTCGCGGGACTGTCGGGTCAGCTGTTCTACTGTGCCTTCTACCTTCAAGGCATCCTCAGGCTCTCCCCAGCCGAAGCCGGGCTGGTGATGACCGGCGCCGCGGTCGGCATCGTCGCGGGCAACCAGCTCTCCCCGCGCGTCGCCGCCGCGCTCACCACCCGCTGGACCGCGTTCGCCGGACTGTTGCTCGCCACCATGACCTATGCCGCGTTCGTGCTCTTCGACACGCACACCCCGCTCGTCTACCTGGTGCTGCTGCTTCTCGCGCAGGGACTCGGCGCCGGGCTGGTGCTTCCCCCCATCACCTCGGAGATGCTCGCGGTGCTGCGGCCAGGGCACACCGGAGCCGGAGCCGCGATCAGCGCGGCGGCCCGTCCGCTCGGCAGCACGCTGGGCGTCGCCGCGCTGGGCTCGCTGCTCGCCGCCGGCTACGCCGCCGCCATCACTCCGGCGCTCGCCGGTTTGCCCGACGCCGCCAGGGACCAGGCCGTCGCCTCCGCCGAAGGCGCACGGGCCGTGGGACGGGCATTGGGGAGGCCCGATCTCATTTCCGCCGCAGACAACGCTTATCTGCATGCCATGGACTTGACGGCGATGGTCACCGCCGCGGTTTCACTGGCGGGCTGTTTGATCATCGTCCGGTGTTTCAGGCGGGAGAACTAGGTGGAATTGGGACTTCGTCATCTCAAGGTCGTGCTGGCCGTCGCCGAAGCGGGCAGTATCAGCCGGGCCGCCGCCGCGCTGAGCATCGCCCAGCCCGGACTGACCGCGCAGCTCAAGCGGATCGAGCACGACCTCGGCGGCCAGCTGTTCGAGCGCAGGCCGGAAGGGGTCGTGCCGACCGAGCTGGGCACGCATTTCGTATTGGGCGCAAGAGATCTGCTCGCCCAGTTCGACGACCTGCTCTCCGCCACCCGCGCGCTCGGCTCCGAGGAGACGCCCGCTTCTTCGGTGCTGGTCGGCGCCAGCGGGGGCGGGAACTGGCTGCCGAGGGTGACCGCGATCGTCGACGATCTGCTGCCGGATCATGAGCAGTTCCTCTACGTCGAGGAGCAGCAGCACCGGCTGCTCGCCTCGTTACGCGCCGGCAAGCTCGATCTCGGCTTGATCACCGAGTACCCGTATCTCCCGACGCCGAGGCTGGCCGGGCTCGCCGGGCTCGACCTCGGCAAGGAACCGTTGCTCATCGGCTTTTCCGACCAGCACCCGCTCGCCGGACGCGGCGCGGTGAGCCTCCGCGAACTCGCGGAGGAGGTCTGGGTGGTGCCGGCCGGAGGCTCCGAGGAGCTGCGGCTGAGCCTGCGACTGGCCTGCGAGCGGAGCGGGTTCTCGCCCCGGTTCCGGCATTTCGGCGTCGACCACGCCACCGCGGCCGACATCATCCGCGGTGGCCGGGCCATCGGCGCGTTTCTGGCACAGGACGTCCCCATTGACGGGATCGCGCTGACCAGGCTGGCCGATGGTCAGCTGTGGCGGCGGACGCGGCTGGTGTGGCCGCTGAACTCGCCGATCGCGGCGGTCGCGAAGGAACTCACCAGCCGGACCGGGACCGTCATGGCCACTGCGGGCTAGAGAGCGCCGAGCCGGTACCCGATGCCGTGCACGGTCTGCACCGACGTCCTGCCGAGCTTGCGGCGCAGGTAGTAGACGTAGGTGTCCACGATCGAGCGAGCCTCGGTGTCCGGGAAGACCTCGTCGTGCAGCCGCTCGCGTGACAACACCGCGCGTGGCTCGGCCGCGAGCGCCGCGAGCAACGCGCATTCCCTGCCGGACAACGGAATCGGGTCCTCGCCAGGCCGCGCGAGCTGACGCCGTCCGAGATTGAGCCTGCTTTCGCCGAGCAATACGAAATCCGGTTTGGCGGGCTTTCTGCGATGAAGCGCACGGACTCTCGCGAGCAATTCCTCGACATCGAACGGCTTGACGAGGTAATCGTCCGCACCGGCGTCGAGACCTTCGACGCGTTCCGCGATGGCGCCGCGCGCGGTCAGCATCAATGCCCTGGTGAGCACGCCGGCCACCCGCAACCTGGTCAGCAGTTCCGTGCCGGAATACACCGGCAGCCCGCGATCGACGACCGCGACCTCGAACCGGCCGGTCAGCGCCAGTTCCAGGCCGCGGTGCCCGTCGTAGGCCCGCTCGACCGCGTACCCCTCGCCCGAAAGCAGTTCGGCCAGCAGGTCGGCGGTCTCGCGATCGTCGTCGACGACGAGCACCCCGACCGATTTCGGCGGGATCTGCGGGTGGTTCCGTGCGGTTGCCATACGCCAACGTTAGGAAGCCGTCCCGCTGATTACCACGGCTAGCTTCCACCCGACGGAAAACTGACAGAAAACCGATAGAAACCGCGGGCCTGGTTGACACCAAAGGCCTACCCAAAACAGACAGCAACCCTGGTTCCATTCACCGGAAGACATTGCGGTCCGACCTGAGCAGGGCATCGGGAAATCCGGAAATGCCGTCGGCCATCGATTCCAGCGGTCGCCACCGGCCGAAAACGAGCCGGTTCCGCCGGGCGGGAAAGTGGGAACTCATTCTCAGTCATCTCACTAGACCAGATTTCCGCCCGGCGAAAGCGGGGCCGACAATTCACGGGTGACCCCCAGCGCCGCCGTCCGCACCGCGGCCACCAGCGGCCGCACATTCGTCGAGGACCGCACGACCAGCGCCAGCGCCGCCACCAGCGAACCATCCGGTCCGAAGACGGGTGCGGCGACCGAGGAGGCCCCCATCGTCATCTCCTCGAGCGAGAACGCGACCTGGTTCTGGCGGACCTGCTCCAGCGTTTCGGCCAGCACCCCCGGCAGCGTGATGGTGTGCGGCGTGCAGCGGGCGAGTCCTTCGGCCACGATCTGGCTGAACAGCTCCGCGCCGGAGAACGCGAGAATCACCTTGCCGACGCCGGTCGCGTGCAGCGGCAGCCGCCCCGCCACCTGCGTCATCGTGTCGACGGATTTGCGGCCGGAGATCTTTTCCAGGTACAGCACGCGTTTCCCGTCCCTGATGGCGAGCTGGACGTTCTCGTGGGTCGCCTCGTAGAGATCCTCCATGAACGGCAAGGCCACCGATCGCAGATCACGATGCCCTGGCGCGAGCGAGCCCACGTGCCACAGCCGGATCCCGATCTGGAACCGGCCGTCGGGGAGGCGTTCCAGCGCACCCCATTCGATCAGCTCGCCCGCGAGCCGGTGCGTGGTCGCGATCGGCAAGCCGCTGATCCGAGCGAGTTCGCTCAACGTCAGCACCGGCGCCGCCGACGTGAACGCCGCCAGCAACGACAGCAACCGGTTCGCGGTGCTGCGGCCCGCCTCCCTGGTGTTGCCACCCATGTCGCGTAACTCCCCTTCCGCGTGGAACCCTGGCCCGGCGATGCGCCGTCCAGCCACCTACACGGACGGGAAGGCCGAAAGGTTCGATACATGGAAATGCGTGAAGAACCCAGTATCACTGTCGCGACGTACGTGGTTATTGAAAAGGTCGTTGAAAACGTCAGCCTGAACCCGCACGCGCGAAACTTCGAAAAGGTCGTTGCCGCTCACCGGGAGTAAGGTCGCCGCAATGACGACCGTCGGCCGCACCGAGGGCGGCCTGCTGATCGCGGTGACGCTCGGCGCGCTCGCCTGGACAGGTACGCACGCGACCTCACTCGGCACCTGGCTGCTCGAAGTGATCTGGGTGCTCATCGGCCTGCCGCTGGTGCTCGTGCTGCGGAAGCGCTTCCCCCTCACCCGGCTGCTCTGCCGGCTGCTGGTGTTCCACGCGCTCGTGCTCTGCTACGGCGGTCAATACACTTACGCCGAGACCCCGCTGGGCGAAGCGGTCCAAGATCTCCTGGGCACTCAGCGCAACAACTACGACCGGTTCGCCCACTTCGTCCAGGGCTTCGTGCCCGCCGTCGCGGTCCGTGAGCTCCTGCTCCGGCGCACCCCGCTGCGGCCGGGAGGCTGGGTGTTCACGCTCACGGCGAGCGTCTGCCTGGCGATCAGCGCGTGCTTCGAGTTCGTCGAGTGGCTGAGCGCGGTCCTGCTCGGCGCGGGCGCCGACGACTTCCTCGCCGCCCAAGGCGACGTCTGGGACACGCAGTGGGACATGTTCCTCTGCCTGTGCGGCGCGCTGGTCTCGCAGGTGCTGCTGCGGCGCGTCCACGACCGCCAGCTCGGGCTTAAGGGCTCGTGAGCGTTGCATGAAACACTGCCTCCGCTCTAACCGTCGCGATCACTCACGACCCAACCCAGAGCCCTAGCGCGAAGCGAGAGTGCCCCCGAGGGGCCTGACGTCAGGCCCCTCGGACGAGCCCGTCAACCAGACATTTCGGACAGCTTGTTTACCCACCGGCAACATAGGGGACCCCTAACTACTGCGACCCAGCTCACGGAAATTCCGCTGGACAGGCCGTTTTTTGACGTTGTCCACAATGAATGGCCCGTGGCATGCGTCAAGTCCGACATAGCGTTCCGGCGCGGTACGCGAGAGAGTGTGCCTCAGTGAACTAGGCGTCGATTCCATGATCAGGATCGTCGCCTTGAGGTGTGTCCGTCGTGGGAGGCTCAGTCGGTGTTCAGTCGTGTCGCCATCATCAACCGTGGTGAGGCCGCAATGCGTCTCATCCACGCCGTCCGGGAACTCTCTGCGGAGACCGGCGCCCGGATCGAGACAGTCGCCCTGTACACCGATGCCGATCAGACGGCGACCTTCGTACGGGAGGCGGATATCGCCTACTCGCTCGGGCCCGCCGCCGCTCGGCCTTATCTGAATCTTGAGCTGCTGGAGAAAGCGCTCCGCGAGACCGAGGCCGACGCCGCGTGGGTCGGCTGGGGCTTCGTCGCCGAGGACCCGGCGTTCGCCGAACTGTGCGAGAAGACCGGCGTCACCTTCGTCGGCCCGAGCGCCGAGGCGATGCGCAAGCTCGGTGACAAGATCGGCTCGAAGCTGATCGCCGAAGAGGTCGGCGTGCCGGTCGCGCCGTGGAGCCGTGGCGAGGTCGCCACGCTCGAGGACGCGATCGCGGCCGCCGAGAAGATCGGCTACCCGCTGATGCTGAAGGCGACCGCCGGTGGTGGCGGGCGCGGTATCCGCATGGTCGCCTCCGCCGACGAGCTGACCGAGGCCTACGAGCGCACCAGCCAGGAGGCGCTGCGCGCGTTCGGCTCCGGCGTCGTCTTCCTGGAGCGGCTCGTCTCCGGCGCGCGGCACGTCGAGGTGCAGGTCATCGCCGACGGCCAGGGCACCGCGTGGGCGCTCGGCGTCCGCGACTGCTCGGTGCAGCGGCGCAACCAGAAGGTCATCGAAGAGTCGGCCTCGCCGGTGCTCAGCCCCGAGCAGACCGACGACCTCAAGGCCTCGGCCGAGCGCCTCGCGCTGGCCGTCGACTACAAGGGCGCGGCGACCGTCGAGTTCCTGTACCACCCCGGCGAGAAGCTGTTCGCCTTCCTCGAGGTCAACACCCGCCTCCAGGTGGAACACCCGATCACCGAGCTGACCACCAGCGTCGACCTGGTCAAGGCGCAGCTGCACGTCGCGTCCGGCGGCAAGCTCGAAGGCGAGAAGCCCGCCGAGTTCGGCCACGCCATCGAGGCGCGGCTCAACGCCGAAGACCCGGACCGTGACTTCGCGCCGTCACCCGGCCGCATCGCGCGCCTGACGCTGCCCGCCGGTCCCGGTATCCGCGTGGACACCGGTGTCAGCGAGGGCGACAGCATCCCCGCCGACTTCGACTCGATGATCGCCAAGATCATCGCCTACGGCCGCGACCGCGACGAGGCGCTCGGCCGCCTGCGCCGCGCGATGGCCAACACCACGGTCATCATCGAGGGCGGCGCGACCAACAAGAGCTTCGTGCTCGACCTGCTCGACCAGCCCGAGGTGATCGACGCCTCCGCCGACACCGGCTGGATCGACCGCGTCCGCGCACAGGGCCGCCTGGTTCTGCACCGCCACTCCGCGATCGCGCTCGCCGCGGCCGCCATCGAGGCGTACGAGGTCGAAGAGTCCGTCGAGCGCCAGCGCCTGCTGGAGACCTCGCACGGTGGCCGTCCCCAGGTCCAGCACAAGAGCGGCCGTCCGCTCGACCTGAAGCTGCGCGGCATCGCGTACAAGGTCGCCGTCGCGCGCACCGGCCCGAAGCGCTTCCGGGTC
Source organism: Amycolatopsis sp. NPDC059657 (assembly GCF_042734395.1). Lineage (NCBI taxonomy): Bacteria > Bacillati > Actinomycetota > Actinomycetes > Pseudonocardiales > Pseudonocardiaceae > Amycolatopsis > Amycolatopsis sp. NPDC059657. The sequence continues at coordinate 136,112 of NZ_JBHWEB010000008.1, forward strand.
GGCGTCAGCAACGGCACCGACCTGCACCCGATGGACGTCGAGGTCGACCGGTTCGACTCGCACACCGGGCAGATCACCGTCAACGGCAGCCGGTTCCGGCTGGTCACCGGCACGCACGGGCCGATCCACCTGGTCGAGGTCGACGGTGTCACGCACCGCGTCAGCCTGGATGAGGGCGGCGTCGTCCGCTCCCCCGCGCCGGCACTGGTCGTCGCGACCCCGCTGGAGGTCGGCGCCGAGGTCGAGGCGGGCGCCCCGGTGCTCGTGCTCGAAAGCATGAAGATGGAGACGGTGCTGCGCGCGCCGTTCCGCGCCAGGCTCAAGGAGTGCACGGTCTCCGTCGGCAGCCAGGTCGAGACCGGCGCCCCGCTGCTGCGGCTGGAGCCGCTCGGCGACGCCGACGAGGCCGCCGGTCCCGTCGAAGAGGTGGCCGAGGTCAAGCTGGACGTCCCGGTCGAGCCGGGTGGCGTGTCGGCCGCGGACCGCGCGGCGCGCGGCCTGCAGGACCTGCGCAGCCTGCTGCTCGGGTTCGACGTCGACCCGCACGACGAGAAGCGGGCGCTGACCTCGTACCTCGTGGCACGCCAGGAACTCATCGCCGCGGGTGAGCGCACAGTGGACGGTGAGACCGAGCTGCTGAGCCTGTTCGCCGATCTTTCCGAGCTGAGCCGCAACAAGCCTGCCGGTGAAGAGTCCAAAGCGGACAGTCGGGTGCACAGCCCGCGCGAGTACTTCCACACCTATCTGCAGAGCCTCGACGTCGACCGCGCCGGGCTTTCGGAGACGTTCAAGGCACGGCTTTCCCGTGTGCTCAGCCACTACGGCATCGAGGACTTCGAACGCACACCCGCGCTCGAAGGCGCGTTGTTCCGTATCTTCCTCGCGCAGCAGCGCGCGGCGGCCGACGTCAAGATCATCGTCACGCTCCTGCAGCTGTGGATCACCGAGGAGCCGCCGACCGGCGACTCGCGCGAGCCAGCCGGTCTGGTGCTGGAGCACCTGGTCGCGGCCACGCAGCTGCGCTTCCCGTCCGTCGGCGACCTCGCCCGCAGCGTGGTGTTCCGCTGGTTCGCCCAGCCGCTGCTGCGCCGCAGCCGCGCCGAGGTCTACGCGGACGTCCGCCAGCACCTGCGCTACCTCGACAAGAACCCGGACGCGCCGGACCGCGCCGAGCGCATCGCGTCGATGGTCACCAGCTCCGAGCCGCTCGTCAGGCTGCTCGGCCAGCGCATCGGCCGCGAGGGCATGGACCCGGTGCCGCTGCTCGAGGTGCTGACGCGTCGCTACTACCGCAACCGCTCGCTCGAGGACATCCGCACGGCGAGCGCGGCGAGCGGCACGTTCGTCATCGCCGAGCACGTGGCCGAGGCCGAGCACACCCGCGTCGTCACCACCGCCGTCGACTTCCCCGCGCTGGGCGACGCCGTCCGCGCGGTCGGCGAGCTCGCCGCGGACCTGCCGCCGTCGGGTGACCTGGTCGCCGACCTCTACGTCACCTGGGGCGACCAGCCCGACGACGTCGACGCGATGGCCGCCATGCTGCGCAAGGTGGTGGCCGCCGAGCCGCTGCCGCAGCAGGTGCGCCGCATCACCACGACCGTCGCCGGTCGCAGCGGCGCGGTGATCCACCACCACTTCACCTTCCGCCCGTCGGCCGAAGGGTTCACCGAGGAGCGGCTCATCCGCGGCCTGCACCCGCAGATCGCGGTGCGCATGCAGCTGGAGCGGCTGCGCGGGTTCGACCTCACGCGGCTGCCGTCGGCGGACGAAGAGGTCTACCTCTTCAAGTGCGTCGCGCCGGAAAGCCCCGGTGACGAGCGGCTGGTCGCGCTCGCGCAGGTCCGCGACCTGACGCCGTTGCGTGACAACAACGGCAAGCTGCTCGCGCTGCCCGCCGCCGAGGACATCCTCGCGACCTGCATGGACGCGATCCGCAAGGTCCAGGCGCAGCGCCCGGCCAACAAGCGGTTCGACACCAACCGGATCCTGGTCTACGTGTGGCCGACCGCGGAACTGTCGATGGACGAGCTGAACACGCTCGCGCAGCGCGTGCTGCCGACCACCGGTGGCGCGGGTCTCGAGGAGATCCAGTTCCTGGGCCGCCGTCGAGACAAGGACACCGGCGAGCTGTCCGAGATCGCGGTGCGGATCAACGTCGACGCGAGCACCGGGGTCAAGCTGACCGTCGGCGAGCCGTCGACCGAGATGATCAAGCCGCTCGACGACTACCGCCAGAAGGTGCTGCGCGCGGCGCGGCGCGGCAACGTCTACCCGTACGAGCTCACCGAACTGCTGTCCGGCCCGGACGGCACGTTCACCGAACACGACCTGGTGGACGGCAAGCTGGTGCCGGTCGACCGGCCGCGTGGCAAGAACAAGGCCTCGCTCGTCGCCGGTGTGGCGACCACGCCGACCAAGCGGCACCCGGAGGGCATCACGCGTGTCGTGCTGCTGGGTGACCCGACGAAGGGCCTCGGCGCGCTGTCCGAGCCCGAGTGCTCGCGGGTGATCGCGGCGCTGGATCTCGCGGAAGAGATGCAGGTTCCGCTGGAGTGGTTCGCGCTGTCGTCCGGTGCCAAGATCTCCATGGAATCCGGCACGGAGAACATGGACTGGGTCGCGGCCGCGCTCAAGCGGATCGTCAACTTCACCCAGGACGGCGGCGAGATCAACATCGTCGTCGCGGGCATCAACGTCGGCGCCCAGCCGTACTGGAACGCCGAAGCCACGATGCTCATGCACACCAAGGGCATCCTGGTCATGACGCCGGACTCGGCCATGGTGCTGACCGGCAAGCAGGCGCTCGACTTCTCCGGTGGTGTCTCGGCCGAGGACAACTTCGGTATCGGTGGCTACGACCGTGTCATGGGTGTCAACGGGCAGGCGCAGTACTGGGCGCCGAACCTGGCCGGCGCGCGCGATGTGCTGATGGCGCACTACGACCACACCTACATCGTGCCGTCGGAGACCACGGTGCGGCGGGCGACCACGAGCGACCCGACCGACCGTGACGTCAGCGACTACCCGCACAGCTGTGAGGGCAGCGACTTCACCACGGTCGGCCAGATCTTCGCCAAGGAGACCAACCCCGACCGCAAGAAGGCGTTCGACATCCGCACGGTCATGCGCGCGGTGTCCGACCAGGACCACGAGGTGCTGGAGCGCTGGGCCGGTATGGCCGACGCGGACACCGCGGCGGTGCAGGACGTGCACCTCGGCGGCTTCCCGGTCTGCCTGGTGGGCATCGAGTCGAAGTCCGTGCAGCGTCGCGGCTTCCCTCCCACCGACGGCCCGGACGCCTACACCTCGGGCACCCTGTTCCCGCGTTCGTCGAAGAAGGTCGCCCGCGCGATCAACTCGGCCAGCGGCAACCGGCCGCTGGTGGTGCTGGCGAACCTGTCCGGCTTCGACGGCTCGCCGGAGTCGATGCGCAAGCTCCAGCTGGAGTACGGTGCGGAGATCGGCCGCGCGATCGTCAACTTCAAGGGCCCGATCGTGTTCACCGTGATCTCGCGGTACCACGGCGGCGCGTTCGTGGTCTTCTCGAAGGCGCTGAACCCGAACATGACGGTCCTCGCGATCGAGGGCTCGTTCGCCTCGGTCATCGGCGGCGCGCCTGCGGCGGCCGCGGTCTTCGGCAGTGAGGTCAACCAGCGCACCGCCAAGGACCCGTCGGTACTCGAACTGGAGGCCCGCATCAGCGCCGCGTCCAGCTCGGAAAAGGCACTGCTGACGGCTCAGCTCGCCGAGCTCCGCGCCTCGGTACGCACCGAGAAACTGAGCGAGGTCGGCGCCGAGTTCGACGCGGTCCACAGCATCGAACGCGCCGTCCAGGTCGGCTCGGTCGACGAGATCATCTCGGCCTCCGCACTCCGGCCGAAGATCATCGACGCGATCGAGCGAGGCATGAAGGACCGCTAGCCCCGGCCTGGGAAAAAAATCCCAATGTGGCTTTCGTCAGCTCTGAGCTGACGAAAGCCACATTGGCGTGCTGAAACCTGACGAATGCCGCATTGGGATTTTTTTCCCAGGCTCAGGGCGTGGGCTCCCGCAACGGGAGGCCCGCGGCCCGGTAGATGCCGTCGATCACGGTCATGTTGGCGATCGAGTCGTCCAGGGTGGTCAGGACGGGTTCGCCGCGCAACACGGCCGCCGCGAAGGCGTCGAGCTGGAAGTCGTAGCTCGCGCGGCGGTCGAAGTGCTCGACGCGTTTGTGATCGCGGACGCGCACGGTGAGCCGGTGCGTGAACTGCGGGGCCAGCGGGTTGAACACCCGCATCTCCCCCGACTCCCCGATCACCCGCGCGGAGATCCGCAGCACCGTCGACGACCACATCGAGCACTGCACGCCGGCCGTGTAACCCTCGTCGAAGCGCAGCTCCGCGCTCATGGCCCGGTCGACGGCCGGACCTTGCAGCTTCGCGGAAGCCGAAACCACCGAAGGTTCCGAGCCGCCGAGCGAGCGCGCCATGTGGACGGCGTAGCAGCCCGCGTCCATCAGCGCGCCGCCCGCCAGGTCGTAGTTGTACCGGATGTCCGAAAACCTCGGCAGCGGGAAGCACATCGCCGTCTCGATCCGGCGCACCTCGCCGAGTTCGCCGCTGCGCACTACCGCTACCGCCCGCCGGAACAGCGGGTGGTAGCGGTAGTGGAACGCCTCCATCACCACCAGCCCGCTCTCGCGCGCGGCAGCGGCGACCTTGCGTGCCTCGGAAGCGTTGGCGGTAAAGGGTTTTTCGCACAGCACGTGCTTGCCTGCCTTGAGCGCGGCGAGCGTCCAGCGGCCGTGCAGGCCGTTCGGCAGCGGGTTGTAGACCGCGTCGATCGACGGGTCGGCGAGCATCGACTCGTAGTCGCCGTACGCCTGGGGGATGCCGTGCTTGGCGGCGTACGCGCGGGCACGCGCCGGATCACGCGCGGCGACGGCGGCGACCTCCACTTCGGCCGACGCCCTGGCGGGGCGCAGCAGTGCGGAAGGCGCGATCCGCGCGGCGCCGAGAACGCCGATCCGAAGCAAGGTGACTCCTACCAGTTGACTGTGGGGAACCAGATCATCCCAGTACGACCGAGTACCCGCACATCCCAATACAGCAACGTGAATGTGCCTGCCAGCAGCAGCGCGGCACCGGACACCGCGGCGACCCTGGCCGGTTTCGCGCCCAGCCAGCGCTGTACCCGGCCGCCGGTTCCGTGCGCGAGCAGCAGGAACAGCACCGCCATGATCACGATGTTGCCGAGCGACTGCAGCGCGAACGCCCCGGCGCCGTAGAACACGTTGTGGCTTTCGGCGGCGTCACGGAACATCATCCGGAACAACGGGTACGGACGGCCGATCAGGAATCCGCCGATCAGTGCACCCATCAGCACGTGCGGCGTCGCCGGGAACCGCCGGGTGAGCCCGGCGAGCGGGTTGCGGATCACGCCGAGCGAGACCAGTCCGAGCACGATGAACACCAGCCCGATGATCCCGAACGCGACCATCGACTGGATGGTGCGCGGCGAAAGCCCGGTCGTCTTGGCCGTCGAGAACTGCGGCATCCGGGTGCCCACCAAAGCGACGATCACCCCGTACACGACGGAAACGGTGAGCATGCCCGCCGCGATCCAGCCGAGTGGTTTCAGCGTGGTGAGAAAACGCGGGCGGCTCGACGTCTCAGTGCCCACAAGTGGCGCCACAGCACCGAAAGCGGCGATATTGCACGCCGTGAACGAACCGGCGAGCCCGGACACGAAGGCGAAGATCGTGCCTGCCAGCGCACCTTCGATCGGCGTGCCTTTGGCGTCATGGCCGAGTAGCCCGTTCGCCACACTGTCGCCGATCACGGAGTCCACAAAGGGCGCGGACCAGACGATCGTGAGCGCCAATCCGGCCAGTATGGACAGCACGGTGATCCGCGCCCGATGCTCCGGATAGGGCCCGCTGCCGAAATAGGTCGCTCCCGGATGGGTCGGAACTCGGTCCGTGACGGACATCGCGCCTCCAGGTTTATTGGTGGGACACCAAATCCTTCCAGTTCGCGAGCGCATGCCCGATCTTCCGATATGCCCAATTCACTGCCCGGATGGCGGGTGAGCACCACACCCGTTTGTCCTACGCTGGTCGAGTCTTGACGGGAATCTTGGGGGTTCTTATGTGTCTTTCCCATGGAAACGTCGCGCGCCGCAGTGTGCTGGCCGCCGGGCTGGCGCTGCCGCTCGCCGCGATGGCGGGCACCGCCGAAGCCGCGCCCGCCCGGCCGTTCGCCATCGTCAACGCGCGGATCTTCGACGGTCGCCGGGTGATCGAGTGCGGCACTGTCGTGGTCGACGCGGGCCGCGTCGTCGCGGTGCACGAGGGCGCGCCCCCGCGTGGCCTGCCCGTGCATGACGGCCGCGGCAAGACCCTGCTGCCTGGGCTCATCGACGGCCACGTCCACCACACCAATCCCGACCGCACCGACGCGCCGCACTTCGGCGTCACCACCGAACTCGACATGGTCAGCGACCCGGCGGCACACGGCCCGATCCGCGCCCAGCGCCGGTCCTATGCGCCGACCCCGCTTTCGGACCTGTGGACGGCAGGCTGGTGGGCGACCGTGCCCGGCGGCTGGGGCACCGACAGCGGACTCGTGTTCCCGCTGATGGAGCCCGGCACCGATCCGGCCGAGTTCGTCGCCGCGCGCCACGCCGAGGGCTCCGACCACCTCAAGCTCGCGCTGGAAGACGTCCATCTGATCACCGGCGCGCGCATCCCGGTCCTGTCGGAGACCCAGGTGCGCGGGCTGGTCGCCGCCGCGAAGCGCAACCGCATGCCCAGCGTCGCGCACGCGACCAGGCAGGACATGGCCCGCACCGCGCTGTCCGCCGGTGTCACCGGCCTGGTGCACCTGTTCAGTGACGCCGAGATCGCGGACGACGTCGTACGGCTCGCGGTGCGCAGCGGCGCCTTCGTCACGCCGACACTGACGCTCTGGAGCGCACTCGGCTCAGTCCAGAACCCGGCGACCAAGTCCGTGATCACCGATCCCCGCGTCGCACCGCTCCTGTCGGCAAAGCAACGCGGATTCCTCGACGCCCCTTGGGGTTTCGAGCGGCCGGGCGTACTGGAGACGGCCTCGCGCAACGTCGTGAAACTGCACGCGGCCGGAGTCCCGATCACCGCGGGCACCGACTCGGGCATCCCCGGCATCGCACACGGCGTCAGCCTGCTCGTCGAGCTGGAACTGCTCGTCCGCGCCGGACTGACCCCGGTGCAGGCACTGGCCGCCGCGACGTCCACCCCGGCCGCGCTCTACGGCTTGGCCGACCGTGGCCGGATCGCGCGCGGCCTGCGTGCCGACCTCGTGCTGGTCAACGGCGACCCGACCCGCGACATCACCGCCATGCGCGACGTCTCGGCCGTATGGCGCAACGGCGCACCGGTCAAACGGGAAGTCTGAAGCCGCGGTGACGCGCTACCGGGACGCGCTGGCCATCAGCGAGTTCCGTGCGGTGTTCGCCGCGCACGTGCTCTCGATGCTCGGCACGATCGTCGCGCAGTTCGCCACCTCGGTGCTGGTCTTCCAGCGCACCGGCTCGCCGCTGCTCACCACGCTGGTGTTCGCGCTGGCGTTCACACCGCACCTGTTCGCGGGCACGCTCTTCTCCGCACTCGTCGACCGGATGCCGGTGCGGCGGCTGCTGGTGTCCTGCAACCTGGCGACGGCCGCGCTGGCGGCGACGATGTCCATTCCTGACATGCCGGTGTGGGCGCTGCTCGCGCTGGTATTCGGGGTCGGGCTGGTCGGGCCGGTGTTCTCCGGTGCGCGCGCCGCGACATTGCCGGAGATACTGCCCGGCACCGCGTACATTCCCGGCCGCAGCCTGTTCCGGTTGGTGTCGCAGGGTTCGCAGGTGGCCGGGCTCGCACTCGGCGGCTTGCTGCTCGCCGCCGTGTCGGCGTCGACCGCGCTGCTGCTGGAAGCCGCGGCCTTCGTGTTCTCCGCGGCGCTGCTGCGGTTCGCGACGAAGGAGCGGCCACCGCGCGCGAAGGCCGGATCGCTACTGCGTGATTCCCTGGGCGGGCTGCGGTCGGTGCTGGCGGTGCCCGCGTTGCGCCGAGTGCTGCTGCTCGGCTGGGTGGTGCCGTCGCTCGCGCTCTTCCCGGAAGCACTCGCGAACCCGTATGCCCACGAACACGGCTTCTCGACCGTTCAACTCGGGCTCATGATGGCCGTGCTGCCACTGGGCAACATCCTCGCCGAGTTCATCGGTATCTGGGGACTGAACGCCAGACGGCAGGTCCGCTGGATCGCCGCGCTCGCGGCCGTGGTCTTCCTGCCGCTGCTCGCTTACGCCTTCCGGCCTGGATTCGTCGTCACGCTGGCGATCCTGTTCTGCTCCGGTCTGGGCTTCGCGCATCACCTCGGCCTGGATCGGCTGTTGCTCGACGTGGCGCCGGAGCACCTGCGGTCTCGCGCGCTGGCACTGCAGACGGCCGGGCTGATGTTCTGGCAAGGCCTCGGATTCGCGGTCGCGGGCGCACTCGCCCAGTTCATCCCGATCGCGGCGCTGGTTCCGGCGACCGCGGCCGCCGGTCTGGCCGCGGTCGCACTGCTCAAGCCCGATTACGCCGCAGCTCGCTGAGCCGCTCGATCAGCGCCTGGACGGCTTCGTCCATGACCGGCTCGGTGAGCCGCAGGCTGTGCTCACCACCGTCGTCGTCCTCGACGGTGACCAGGTGGGTGATCTGATCGGCGCCCGCCGTCGGCGACACGCTCGCGGGCTGGGGTTGCTCCCGTGCGACACGCACGAGGTTCTCCAGCTCGGTGGCCGTCGCCGGCGGCAGGTCAGCGGTGTCGATCGTCATCGGCCGCTGCAAGGCGGGGAACACGGCGAAGCCGCCGTCGGACTCGAAAGTGATCCGCATCGAGCACCTCCTGGTGTTCCCCCGACTCTAGGCCGTGGTTTCCGTCGTCGCCTGCGGCTCCGCGGGCACGCTGCCGGTGAAGGCGTTGCCCGCCGCGTCGACCGAGCCGGGCTCGGCCGCGGGCAGCACGGTCTTGGCGATCCCGGTCGTGCCCTGTTTGGACAGGTACCAGGCGCCGTCGAGGCCGGCGAACGTCGACATCGCGCCGGAGCCGACGTTGCCGTCGACCGTTCCCGCGTACTTGGCCGGGCCGGTGTCGAAGCTGAGCAGCACGGTGCCGTCCTGCTGGTGCCACTTGCCCGACAGCGAACCGGTGAAGGTCCCGTTGCCGTTGAACGACAGCGCGGTCTGCGCGTAGTTCGCGGTGGCACCCCAGCTGTAGTGCAGCACCCAGTTCCCGGAGATCTTCGGCAGTGCGAACGTGGCGTGCACACCGACCTGCGCCCAGGCGTCGATGACGGCCTGTGCCTCGTTGGCGCCGTAGAGCATGCTCGCGTTGGCGGCCGTGAGGTTCGCGAAGTCGAGGAACTGCGCGGTCGACGACAGCCGGGGGTCGCACAGCGTGGTGTACCAGATCCGGCCCGCCTTGTCCCACGCGTTGTTCCCGAGCGCGATGGCGAGCAGGCAGAACGCCTTGTTCGGGATGCCGGAGTTGATGTGGACGCCACCGTTGTCGGAGGTGGTGTTCACGTACTTGCTCATGTGGTCCGGCTGCGGGTCCTTGCCGAGCTTGGGGTCGTTGTACGCGGTGCCAGGCGCTTTCATCGACCGCAGCGCGACGCCGTTGATACCGGTGGCGAGCAGCCCCTGGCCGATGAGCCAGTCGGCCTGCGCCGCGGTCTGCTTGAGCGCGTACTGCTTCACGAGCGACCCGAACACGTCCGACATCGACTCGTTCAGCGCGCCGGGCTGGTCGTGGTAGACCAGGCCCGCCTGATGACCGGTGACGCCGTGGGTGAGCTCGTGGCCCATCACGTCGACGGCGATCGTGAACCGGTTGAAGATGACGCCGTCACCGTCACCGAACACCATCTGGCTGCCATTCCAGAACGCGTTGTTGTACTTGACTCCGAAGTGGACAGTGCCTTTGAGGTCCATGCCCATGTTGTCGATGGAATTGCGCTGATAAATGTCCCAGTAGAGCTTGAACGTCGCGCCGAGCCCGTCGTAGGCCTCGTCGACCGTGACGTCACCGCTGGCTGGCTGGCCTTCCGCGCGGATGAGCTTGCCGGGCAGCGTCTGCTTGTTCTCGGCCGAGTAGAGGAAACGCTGCAGGTGCGGCGTCACCGACTGGGGCACGGGAGTGGTGCGGGCGCGGGTGAACTGCTCGGTCATCCGGACGGCGCGGACACTGTGGTCGACCGACAACGCGCGCAGCGCCGCGTTACGCGTTTCGGCGTCGGGCGCGCGCTCGGCGATCTGCTCGAGCATATGCGGCGGAATGATGCAGTGAAGCGAATGGCGGTGCATGACTTGCGCCTTTCTCGTATTACGCTTTGTTACCCGCGGCGTCGACCGAACCGACCATTTCCGTGGTGGCGCCCACCACGCCCTGCTTGAGCATGTACCAGGTGCCCGCCAGCCCGCTGAACGTCGACATCGCCCCCGAAGCGACGCTCGCGTCGACCGTCCCGCCGTACTTGGCGGGGCCGGTGTCGAAGCTGAGCAGCAGCGTCCCGTCCTGCTGCCGCCACTTCCCCGCCAGCGAACCCGTGAACGTCCCGTTGCTCTTCAGGCTGACCGGCGTCTGCCCGAAGTTGTTCGTATTCCCCCAGCTGTAGTGCAATGTCCAATCACCGACAGCACTCATTGGCCTTCCCTCTCGTGGGGCTTTCGTGGTAAGGGCAGGAGCGCCGCCCCGGTACCCAGATACCAGCGGTGACCAAGTTTCGTGGTCACGATTCCGGCAGCGAATCAACGACAGTGCCACGGCGTCCACACAGGACTGCCCGATAGTCCGTTGCGGCCGATCTTGGCGTCATGCGACGATTAAGAGTGGAAACCCAACAGAAACTCTTCGAGCGCTACGTCTACTGCGGCATGACCCGCGACGCCGCCGCCTTGGCCGACATGTTCACCACTGACGGTGTTCTCGAAGCGCCGCTCGTGCCCGAGGGCCATCCGTTCCCCCGCCGGCTCGCCGGCCGAGACGAGATCCGCACCGGACTGGCCGAGTACTACGCGCGGCCCGCGGGGCCCGATCGCAAGGTCAACATCGCCGAGTCGCGTTACACGTTGCACGTGACCTCGGATCCCGATGTGTTCATCACGGAGATCGACACCGCCTACGACGTGGACGGGTCGACCGTGTTCATGTCACTGGCCCAGATCTTCCGGCTGCGGGACGGGAAGATCGCGTTGATGCGCGACTATTTCGCGCCCGAGCACGCCGACTAGGCCGACGCTTCGGGGTCTTCGGCTGAGCGCACAAACGCCACTTATGCAACGCTGAGCGACACATACGCCCCGTTCGTTCCGTCCACATCTCATCTGGCCGTGGCATCGGGGGCTGGTGCGATGGCTTTGCGTCGTCCAACGCCGCAAAGCCATCGCACATAACGCGAAAATTAGCTGCGCTAGGCCAAAGGCGGCCCGGAAAGACCGTTTGCCCAGCTCATGGGTCGTGAGTGGTATGGCCGGTTAGAACCGGCCATACC